>CAYLTX010000025.1:0-8032 GCA_964386725.1 uncultured Bradymonadales bacterium
AGCGACCACCGACCACTGCGCGATCACGCTGAAAGTTCCTCCCTATGCGGCGTTCAGCCGCCATGGGGAGGTGCCTGAGCGAAGCGAAGGCGGAGGGGTGCCTCAACAAGCAAAAAGCTCCAAATAAGAACACTCAACCCACCACGAAATTCAAGATCCGACCCGGCACCCAGATCACCTTTCGGATCGTCTTACCCTCGATATAGCGCTCGACATTCTCCTCGGCGCGTGCGGCGGCCACGGCGGTGTCCTCGTCGGCGTCGACGGGCACGTCGATGGTGCCGCGGACCTTGCCCATGACCTGGACGGCGACTTCGACGGTGTCCTCTTTGGTGAGTTCCTCGTCGTAGTCGGGCCAGTCGGCGTTGGCCACCGACGGGTCGTTGCCGAGCGTCTCCCACAGCTCCTCGGCGGTGTGCGGGGCGTAGGGGGCGAGCATGATGGTGAGCGTCTCGAGGGTCTGCTTGGAGACGTCATCCTGCTTGTAAAGGAAGTTGACGAACTCCATCATCGCCGCGATCGCGGTGTTGAAGCGTAGCTCGCCGGTGTCGTCGGTGACCTTTTGGATGGTCTTGTGCAGCTCCTTTTGCTCCTCGCCCGACGGCTCGTAGTCGAGCACGTTGTCGGCGAGTCCGCCGTCGTCGCCGACGGTCAGCCGCCAGATGCGCGACAGGAAGCGATGCACGCCGCTGACCGCGCGTGCGTCCCACGGCTTGGCCTGCTCGAGCGGGCCCATGAACATCTCGTAGAGCCTGAGCGAGTCGGCGCCGTACTCCTCGATGACGGTATCGGGGTTGACCACGTTGCCGCGCGACTTGGACATCTTCTCGGTGAGCTCGTCGAGCTCGACGTCGGCTTCAGGGTGCAATGCGGTGTCGTTTTGCCAGCGCACATCCGCCGGGGCGACGACCTTTTCGGTGACGTCGTCGCGGTCGTCGGCGTCGGCTTTGCCGAGGATGTCGCCTTCGTCGGTCTCCCAATAGCGATAGGTGCGTCCCAGGATCATCCCCTGGTTGACCACGCGCTGGAAGGGCTCTTTGGTCGAGACCACGCCGATATCGTAGAGCACCTTATGCCAGAAGCGCGCGTATAGAAGGTGGAGCACGGCGTGCTCGGCGCCGCCGACGTAGAGGTCGACGGGCATCCAATATTTTTCCTTGTCCTCGTCGAAGGCTTTCTCGTCGTTGTGCGGGTCGAGATAGCGCAGATAATACCAGCACGAGCCTGCCCACTGGGGCATGGTGTTGGTCTCGCGCTTGGCGTCCAGGCCGGTCTCGGGGTCGACGGTCTGTACCCAGTCCTCGATGGTCGCCAGCGGCGACTCGCCGGTGCCGGCGGGCTGATATGCTTCGACCTCGGGCAGCACCAGCGGCAGGCGCTCCTCGGGCAGCGGCACCGTCTCTCCGTCTGCGCGGTGCAGGATGGGGAACGGCTCGCCCCAATAGCGTTGGCGGCTGAATAGCCAATCGCGCAGCTTGTAGTTGATGGTTCCCTTGCCCTTGCCCTGTTCCTCGAGCCAATCGGTGATCTTCTTTTTGGCTTCCGGGACCGGCAGGCCGTCGAGCATGCCGGAATTGACCAGCTCGCCGTCGCCCTCGTAGGGCGCTTCGTCGATGGGGGCTTCTCCGCCGGAGACGACCTCGCGGATGTCGATGTCGTATTTTTTGGCGAACTCCCAGTCGCGCTGGTCGTGGGCGGGCACGGCCATGATGGCGCCGGTGCCGTAGCTCATCAGCACGTAGTCGGCGACCCAGATGGGGATCTTCTCGTCGTTGACCGGGTTGATGGCATAGGCGCCGGTGAACACGCCGGACTTGTCCTTTTGCAGCTCGGTGCGCTGCAGCTCGCTCTTCATCGCGGCCTCCTTTTGGTAGGCCTTGACGTCGAGAGCGTGCTCCTCGTCGGTGATCTCGTCGACCAGCGGGTGCTCGGGCGACAGGACCATATAGGTCGCGCCGAATAACGTGTCCGGACGGGTGGTGAACACCCGGATATTGGCGTCCAGGCCGCCGGCCGTGTCCGGGTCGACCGCGAAGTCGACCTCGGCGCCCTTGGACTTGCCGATCCAATTGCGCTGCATTTCTTTGAGGTGCTCGGGCCAGTCGATCAGGTCGAGGTCTTCGAGCAGTCGGTCGGCATATTCGGTGATCTTGAGCATCCACTGGCGCATCGGCTTGCGGATGACCGGGTGGCCGCCGCGCTCGCTCTTACCCTCGATGACCTCTTCGTTGGCCAGCACCGTCCCCAGCGCCGGACACCAGTTGACCGGGACCTCGGCCACATAGGCCAGGCCCTGGTGGTATAACTGCAAGAAGATCCACTGGGTCCACTTGTAGTAGTCGGGATCGGTGGTGTTGATCTCGCGGTCCCAATCGTAGCTAAACCCCAGCGCCTTGAGCTGGCGTTTGAAGGTGGCCACGTTCTCGGCGGTCTTCTCGCGCGGGTGGGTGCCGGTCTTGATGGCGTATTGCTCGGCGGGCAGGCCGAAGGCGTCCCAGCCCATCGGGTGGAGCACGTTGAAGCCGCGCGCCCGCTTGTAGCGCGCCATGATATCAGTGGCCGTATAGCCCTCGACATGGCCCACATGCAGCCCCGAGCCCGAAGGGTAGGGGAACATGTCGAGCACATAATATTTGGGCCGATCGGGGTCTTCGGTGACGTGGAAGGTATTATCCTTCTCCCAAAATTCTTGCCACTTGGGCTCGATCTCTTCGGGTTTGTATTCAGCCATGGGTCCGGTGTCCGTGCAGTTGGAGGAAACGTACGTCGATTGTTTAGACCAAGGCGGCGCGGCCATCAAGAGCGGAACGGTCGGCCTGCCGGGATGTTTTTGGTTTGCTGGTTTGTTTGATTGATGACGTCGATGAGTGAAGGCGGCTTCGCATGACGGGTTGAATACCAGGGGCTAAGACGACTACCGTGGGAAATCATGAAACCACTATTCGACAATACATATTCGACGCTCCCGCAACGCTTCTACTCTAGGCTCGACCCTGTCCCCGTATCGTCTCCAGAAGTGGTCCGGGTCAACGACGCGCTGGCACGGCGGTTGGGCTTTGATCCCGAGTGGCTGGCCTCCGAGGAAGGCGCTGAATTTGCGGTGGGCAATCAGGTCATCGACGGCTCCGAGCCGATCGCGATGGTCTACGGGGGACACCAATTCGGCAATTGGGCCGGCCGGCTCGGCGACGGCCGGGCGCTGCTGCTCGGTGAGGTCATCGATGGCGACGGCGAGCGCTTCGACATCCAGCTCAAAGGCTCGGGGCGCACGCCGTATTCGCGCCGAGGGGACGGCAGATCGCCGCTCGGTCCGGTGCTTCGCGAATATATCGTCAGCGAGGCGATGGCCGCGTTGGGCATCCCGACCACGCGCGCCCTGGTTGCGTCGACCACCGGAGAGACGGTTCGGCGCGACACCAAATTGCCCGGCGGCGTGCTCGTGCGGGTTGCAAAGAGCCACATCCGCATCGGAACCTTCGAGTATTTCGCCGCTCAGGGTGACTTAGAGGCCATCGAATTACTCGTCGAGCACGTGATCGACCGCCACTATCCGGAGCTGGCCGGCGGCTCGCGGGGCGACTTGCTCCGCGCTGTCGCCGCCCGCCAGGCGCGCCTGGTGGCCCAGTGGCAGCTGGTCGGCTTTATCCACGGGGTCATGAATACCGACAATACGCTGCTTTCGGGAGAGACGATCGATTACGGCCCGTGCGCCTTCATGAACGAATACGACCCGGCAACGGTCTACAGCTCCATCGACCGGCGCGGTCGTTATGCCTACGGCAATCAGCCGAAGATCGCCCAGTGGAACCTCTCTCGCCTGGCGTCTGCTTTGTTGAGCGTGACCGACGCCGACGATGTCGATCAGGCGGCTGTGGCCGAGGCTCAGGAGGTCGTCGACGCTTTCCCCGATATGTTCCGCGAGGCGTACGGCCGTGGCATGGCCCGAAAGCTCGGTTTGGCTGAAGTCGGCGACAGCGACTGGCCGCTGATCGAGGACCTCCTCGAGCTGATGTACGAGACGAGCTCCGACTATACGCTGACCTTCGTCCGGCTCACCGAGTTGGCCGATCCCCGTGGAAACCAGACCGGCGACTTCGAGCCGCTGCCCGATGCCTTCGGGCCCTGGGTCGAGCGCTGGCGCTCCCGCACCGCACAGGCCCCGTCGTCGGCCTCCGAGCGCCAGGAGGCGATGCGTGCCGTAAATCCGGTCTTCATCCCGCGAAACCACCTCGTCGAGGCCGCCCTCGATTCAGCGGTAGACGACCAGGACTTCTCGGACTTCCACACGCTGATCGACGTGCTGGCCAACCCCTATGAATACCACCCCGAGCGGGCCGAATTCGCGCGCCCGCCGTCGCCCGACGAGCGGGTCGAGGCGACGTTCTGCGGCACCTGAGCGCGACCTCGATCAACCACCGGTGCATGAGCCGAAGGAACATTGTTCACTGCAGCACTCCTCGTCGGTCGTGCAGCTCCCCGACAGAGGCGTGCACGAAAGCAATTGGCAAGTTCCCGAGTTGCATTGCAGGGGCGAACAACAATCGGAGTCTTGGGCGCAGCCGTCGCCTTCGGTGCTGCATTGATCGGGGGGAGTCTCTCCGGCATCGGAGCCCGAATCGAGGCCGCCGTCTTGTCCGCTATCGAGGCCGCCGTCGTGGCCGCCGTCGTGGCCGGCATCGGCGTTCGGATCCGGGTCCGGATCGGGGTCGGGATCCGGGCACGAATCACCCACTGTGGTGACTCGCCGGTCGTAGTGCAGATCGACCTCGTTATTGGACACCATATCCTGAGCGTAGGCGGCCCCGAAGATTTCGATCTCGTTATTGGTGTCGAGTCCGCCGGGAACCGCGTAGATATTGGCGGCGACGCGCAGCGGGTTATTCGTGCGCACGCCGTTGGGGCCGCCGACGTATACGCGCATCAGCGCCGGATAATTCGGTGAGCCCAGGGTCAGTGGGTTGTCGGTGACCACATCGCCGGTGATGAAGACGTCGAGCTGGGCGTCGGGCGTCAGGGTGATGGTCAGCGGGTTAATCGCGTTAACGTCGCCGTCGATATATAGGGCGGTATTCCCATGGGCGACGATCGTGAGCTCGGATTCGGTCGAGATCTCGCTGAGGTAATAGTGCCCACAGGGCAGGTCGAGCCGACGAGGCTCGTCGGCGGCCGTCCCGTCGAAGATATCCGGGTCGAGGCCGACCACCGCGTTGTCATTATCGGTCTGGTGAGCGGCCACGATGGCGTCCACCGGGATTCGGTCCTCCGGCGCACATTCGGTGCACGGATCGGAGACGTCGACGGGCTGGCGCTGTAGGGTATCGTAGGTCACCGTCGAGGGCACGTCGATGCCGTCGGGCGAATAAAGGGTGCCGTCGATGTCGAGCGTGGCATCCGCGGGAAGCTCGCCCTCGATCCAGGCGTCGTCGGCCACAGTGGTGCTGGCGTCGACGCTCATCGGCCCACCCACCATCAGTCGCTGTCCGACGGTGTGTCCGCTACCCCAGGTCAGCCCGTCGTCTCCGGCAATCCAGGTGGTCCCGGTGATCTCGACGCCGTTATTTGCCGTAAAGGAGCCGTTTGCGCCGATTCCGCCGCCCTCGCCGCCGGGCACGTAGGGGCCGACCGAGCTATTATATGCGTCTGCAGTCAGCTCGTTGTTGGTGTTGATGTCGCCGCACGAGCACAACGCCCAGCGGAAGGTCTGCTCGGCCAAGTTGCCGCCGCAGCTTCGTCCGGGATCGACGTCCGAGCCGACGTCGATGGCCGGGCCGCCGTCGACGCATTTCGAGGGGGCGTCGTCGAGGGCGATCGTGTCGATACACTCCCCGCGCACACATCCTTGTCCGGAGTCGCAGCTTCGGCCGCATTCACCGCAGTGGTCGTCGTCGACCTGCAGATCCACGCAGCGTCGATCACAGGCGTCGAGGCCGGACATACACTCTTCAGATCCTACGCAACTACCTCCCGAGCAGACTTCGTCTTGGCCGCAAACCACCCCGCACCCGCCACAATTGTCGGGATCGGTGCTCGTGGGGATGCATTGGCCGTCACACATCGACTGATAGGTAGGGCATCGCGGGTCCTGTCCACCATCTGTGGCCGTGTCTGAGCCGTCTGGAGCGTCGGCGACGTCGCCGCGCGCGTCGCTGGCGTCGGTCGGCGGCGTAGACGAGTCCTCGGCGACATCGCCGCTGTCGAGCGCGACATCCGCCGAGCCGCCGTCTTCGCTCACGCGGTCTTCGACGGCGCTTTCCTCGGAGCAACTGCCGCAGCCTACTCCCAGGCTCAGCAATAAGACGGTCATGACTGCCAGACAAAGCATGGGACTTCTTCGCGCGACCATAGCTCATTCCCTTGGACCGAGTGCTCAATTGTATGCAGAAGCAAGTTGCGAGCATTGTCGCATAATTCGGCCACATAGTGCAAAGCCACTCTCGACCGGCTTCGGTTGTCATACGCCTCGATACAAAGTACTTCAAAGCCATGAATTCGATGATATTGGGAGGCGCATCATGAAGCGAAACGTCTTTGGAGTCACAGGTCTCATTATCGCGGCAATCGTCGTCTCTTGCTCCTCGGGTGCGCCTGTTTCAGACAGCAAGCCGGCCGAGCAGCAGATCGTCAGCGGGCTCGACGCCGAGGTCGCCGGCCTGGTGGCGACCGCCCAGACGCCCTTCATGCTGCGCGTGCAGCCGGGCGAGTGGTCGTCGGTGCAGCCGTTTTTGAGGAAGCTGCCCGAGGTCGTGCCGGTCCCGCCGCGCGAGCGAGAGGCGCTCGAGAGGCTCACCGACGACGGCCTTCTGGTGCAGATACTCGACTATCTGGAGGTCTCCGGCGCGGGCTACGTCGACGAGTCGCGCAGCGCCTGGTTGACCGCCGGGGTCGTCGGCGCCGAGGCGGCGATTCGGTCGGCGAAGGCCGGTATCGGCTGGCTGCCGCAGTCGGAGGACCCGACCGGGCATTACTTTCGTCTCGTCATTCCCACCGACGACCCTGCGGCCGCGGCTGCCAATGTCGAGTCGTCCTGGAGCGACAACGGAAGCCGGGACGCGATGCGCGTCGAGGCGCTCGAGCGCCACATCCATATCGACATCCTCGATATCCGTGTCAGCGGCGATAATGGCGGCAACAAACTCCGCGCCGACCAGTTGTGGGAGTTCATCGACCAGGAAACTCCCGGGCCGGCAGCACAAACCCCGGCCCTTCGCGCCTTCGTCGACGCCGAAGCTCCCGTCGCCGTCTATACGCGCACTCGCCAATTGCGCGACTATGGCGCAGCGCAGATGGCCTTCGATGCCGGCGTCGCCGTCCGTATGGGCACCCCGGAAAACCAGCAGCGCATGCGCGCGATGGGCGCCTCCGGCCTGCTCAATATCTACCGCATCTCGCCGCGTTCCGAGCGCGAATTCGAGGACTTCGCGTTCATCGCACGCGCCTCCGGCGAGGCGGGCCTGACGGTCGACGCCGTCGCGACTCGCACCGCCCGCGGCCGAGAGATCTACGAGTCGGGGTCCACCGAGGTCGCGCTTCCACAGGTCAGCCACACCGCGCTGCCCGACGAGCGCGTGCTGGTCGATCTGGATTGGAGCGAAGACTTCATCGCCGCGCTCGCGCAGGAAGACGGCCGCAAGGGCGCCGGCCGCCTCACCCTCGAGACCGTCGCCCACGGCTCGTTCGGGACCCGCGGCCTGCAGCGCCTCCAAATGACCATGGGCCGCATCACCCGAAGCCTGGGCTGGGCAGGACTAGCCGGCATGGCCCAGAGCCCCAGCTATATGCCCCGGATGATGCTGGAGATGCTCGGCGATGATCTGCGCTCGCTGGTACCGGTGGCAATTCGCGCCCGCTTCGTCCAGGCGGAGGCCGACTCCGAGGCCGGCTTGCCGCTTGGTGGTGCGCTGGCGGTTCGATTTGCAGGTTCGAGAGAGGCCCTCGATACCGTGATCACCTCCTATGAATCCGCCATCGAATACGCCGAGACGGCCGGCGTGAACTATCGCATCGTCGAGGCCGAAGACGGCGCGGTTGGCGA
>CAYLTX010000025.1:8042-36940 GCA_964386725.1 uncultured Bradymonadales bacterium
TGGGACACGAGCTTGACGAGGTCCTCGGCCAGCCCGAGGCGGTCGCGCCGGGGCTGAATATCGACATGCACAGCCGACAGATCGGCGGCCCCTACGACGAGCCCCTCGCTGCGTTCGGGCCGATCAGCCCGGTCTCGCTTCGCAGCGCACATAGCCCCACCGTCGCCCGCTGGAGGCTGGCCTCGGGGACCGACGTCGCCACGCCCAACGCTCTCGATGCCGAGCGCGACCTCGCCGAAAATCCGCCTGCATGCCTCGACGACCTGATCACCGAGGGAATCGCGCTCTTCGAGCGATACGAGCGCACCCCGCCGGACGCCGCCGTCGCCGACCTCGAGTCGACGCTGGCCCCCTACGACGCCGCCGCCAACGCCTGCGCCGACGAGGCGCCCGAGCAGGCCGAGCAGATGCGCTGGGCCACCGGCCGGGCTCGCTGGCTGCTCGGTCAACGCGCGATGCGCTCCACGCTGCAGCAAGTCCGCCGGGCGGTGCGCAAATGCAAGGAGGGCGAGTCCTGGTCGTGCGCCTACCTCAACGACAGCTGGGACGACGGCCGCTTCCCCAGCGAGATCGAACGCGCCCACGAGTCTGCCACGACGCTACTCACCGAGGCCTGCGAGCGCGGCGACGAGGTCGCCTGTGGCCAGAAAGAGGATATCCCGGCGCTCGAGGAATTGACCTGGCAATATGGTGATGATGAATAACAGGCATCAAGCGCGATCGGGCCGCACGATAAAGCCGGTGCCCTTGGCCTGTCTGTCCTCGAGCGCTGACGGGTCGATGCTCCACATGCCGGCGAGCTCGAGGACGGTGACCTCGTCGGCCATCTTCTGGAACAGCGCGTCTTCTTGGTGAGGGTCGTCGATCGACTCTAGCCGCTCGTGGATCTCGGCGGCGGAGAGCACATCGAGCTGCTCCTCCTCGGGCGTCTCGGCCCCGTAGTCCAGATAAGTCTCGCCGTCGGCTTCCGCGAAGCAGCGCCGCAGGGTGCCGTGGTCGGCCAGAGCCCACATGGTGGCGCTGACGACGCGGTGGCTGCCGAAGGCGCCGGCCAGGCCGAATTCGTCGCTGAGCGGCTCCAGAACCGACCGAAAGTCGTCCAGCGAGTCCTCTTCGGCGGGTCGCCAATTGGCCAGCAGGACCCACCCATCGACCGGCGGCGTCACGAAGACCTCTGGATTCCGGAAATTCGCGAAGATGCGCGCCAGCCCAGAGCTCCAATTGCACCGCCGAAACTCCCGCCCCGCAAAGCGCTCGTCGACCCGCTCCAACACCCGACATACCCGCTCGGCGTCGTCGCTGCGCACGGCCAGCCAGGTCATCTTATAGCCGAAGGCCCGCGGCGAGTCCGGCGAGGCGTCGACCTTGGGGAGCCCAAACCTGCCGGTCGCGAACAGTACCCAGCGAACGATGAAAACGGCGGCGACCACGAACATCGCGAGGACAACGAGCGCTTGAATATTTTCAAACATTATCAGTCCAGGGCAATTGCGCGAATCTGATCGGTGAGCCAGTCGGGGCGCTCGACGTGGAGGGCGTGGGCGGCGTCGGCTGCCGCGATGACGCGGTGGCCGACGGCGGCTAATTCGTCGCCGAGCGCGGCATATTTGGGGTCATCGGCGCCCACCAGCCAGGTGGTGTCCTCGAGCGCGTCGAGCCGGTTCCAATTCGAGGGCTGGCGGCCCGGGCTGAGCTCGACGATGGTGCGGGCCATCGACTCGGGGTCGTTTTGGCGCCGCCTGTCGAGCATCGCCACATAGCCGGGGGTATTGTGCAACTCACCGAAGATAGGCAGCCGGTACCAGGCGTCGAGGAAGGCGGCGTAATCGGCTCGAATGCGCGCCGCGCGCTCCCGGTCAGCCCGGCGGCGCTCGGCGCGCGCCGCCTCGTCTGCGATGCCCGGCGAGGTCGACACGAGCACGAGCTCGCCGACGGCTTGCGGGTGGTCGAGCGCGGTCTGCAGCGCAAGGCGGCCGCCCATCGAATAGCCGACCAGGGCGGGGCGGCCTAGCGGCTCGAGGACCTGCTCGCGAAGCTGGGTCGCCAGCGCCGGCAGCGACAACTCCGTGGCTGCCGGCGGCGCGCTCCCGTGGCCGGGCAGGTCGACGCGCACGCACCGGACCCGTTCCCCCAGCCGGTTGCCCGGCCGGCCGACAAGCTTGTTGACGACTGGCCCGAAGTCGGCCGCGCTGCCCATAAAACCGTGCAAAAAGACCACGGCGGGAGCGTGGTCCGGGCCGGTTATGTAGGTGCGAAAGGTCGTCATCGAGCGCTTATCCCTTCTTTGTGCCGACGATGACCGCTTCGGCGCCGTCGGCAAAGAGGTGCGTCTTGGCGCTCATACCGACCTGCTCGAAGGCGGCCTCGAGCTCCTCGGGGCGCAATAGGTGGTTGCCCTGGATGTGCTCGGAGAGGTTCTGCAGCGCCAGCCCGCGGCGTCTGGGGTCCCGCAGCGCCTGGCGTTCGGCCGGCCAATTCGGCTCCCAGATCACCGCCGACCCGCCGGGGGCGAGCGTCTCGCTCAGGATTTTGAAGACGCGGTCGCGTTCGCTCCAGACGTGGTGCATCGCGCGATTCATGGCGATGGCGTCCACCGGCTCATCGGGCGAAAAATCGTAAATATCGCCGGTCTCGAAGCTCAGCCGGTCGCCCAGGCCCTCTTCGCCAGCCAGGCGGGCGGCCTGCTCGGCGTTCTCTGCGAAGCCGTCGACGCCGATGCCTCGAATGCCGTCATATTTGGCGGCCAGCGCCCGCAGATACCAGCCGTTTCCGCAGCCGAGGTCGGCGACCACGCCGCCGCGCTCGGCGATGTCGGCGAAGACCTCCACGTTCGGCAAAATATGCTCCGCGAAGAACGGGCCGAAGCGCTTCTCGAGCATCGGGCCGAACCATGGCAGCACCGTTTCGCGCTCGCCGAGCACCTCTTCGCCGGGGCGCTCGCCGCTGGCCATCAGCCCGGCGGCGCGCTCGGTCATATGGGCACCGAGGATCGACCCGATGGCCATCGGCATGAGCGTGTCGGCGGCGTCCGGATCGAAGAGCGCGCCGAGTTCGGTGAGCCGGAAAACGCCTTCGTCCTCGTCGAGCAGCTCGAAGGCGTACGCCGCGTCACACCACCGGGCGACGTAGTCGGCGTCGACGCCGGCCCGGTCTGCCAAATCCTGACTCGTGGCCGTCTCGGCCGCCCGTAATGCGCCGAAGAGGCCGTTGACGATGCCCACATAAGCAGCCTGCAGAACGCCAGCCTGCTGGGCGGCGTCGGCGAGTTGTTGTCTGCGTTCTTTTAGATCGGTCATGAAGGTTCCTCTCAATGGAGTATTGCCGGAATATCCGCTGCCATACTTACTCTCGATGGACCTGCATCGCAAAGGCTGAGCGCGTGGCTAAATTGTTCCCGTCCGGGCCCCATGCCTCGCGAGGCACGGCAGTATTGCGCATCGCCGCCCTCAATGGGCCTCCGTATGAGTCAAGGCACGGGAAACCCAAGGCGCAAGAAATCCTAGGCGCGTGAAGTCGAACCGACAGCAGAGGGCAGAGCCAGTGGCGGACACGCGCGAGCCGGTCATCGAGACTAGACACCTCACCAAGGTCTACAAAATGGGTGAGGTCGACGTACATGCGCTTCGGGGTATCGACCTGACGCTCTACGAGGGGGAGTTTACCGTGATTTTGGGCGCCTCGGGCAGCGGCAAGTCGACGCTGCTCAACATCATCGGCGGCCTGGATGTGCCAAGCTCCGGGCAGGTGCTCTACCGCGACCGCGATCTGTCGAGAGCCGACAGCGACGAGCTGACTGACTTCAGGCGGGAGCACGTGGGCTTCGTCTTCCAATTCTACAACCTGATCCCCAGCCTGACCGCGCGCGAGAACGTCGCCCTGGTCACCGAGATCGCCACAAATCCGTTTTCGCCCGAGGAAACGTTGGCGCTGGTGGGCCTCGAGGAGCGCATGGACCACTTCCCCGCCCAGCTGTCTGGCGGTGAGCAGCAGCGCGTGGCGATCGCGCGGGCGGTGGCCAAGCGCCCCGACGTCCTATTGTGCGACGAGCCCACTGGCGCGCTCGATTTTCGCACCGGACGCGTCGTCATGCGGGTCATCGAGCAGGTCAACGAGGAGGTGGGCACGACCACGGCCGTCATCACCCATAACGCCCCCATCGCCCGGGTTGCCGACCGGGTAGTCACGCTTCGCGACGGCCTCGTCGAGAGCGACAAACAGAACACGCACCGCGTGCCGGCCATGGAGCTCGAGTGGTGAAGCCGATCGACCGCAAGTTGCTGCGTGACCTGTCGCGCCTAAAGGGCCAGATTGTTACTGTCTCCCTGGTGGTCGCCGCCGGTCTGACCTGCCTGGTGGCCATCTACAGCACGCTCCGCTCCATCGAATCCTCGATGGGGGCCTACTACGAGCGAAACCGCTTCGCCGACGTATTCGCCCACGCCAAGAAGGTCCCCGAGGCCGTCCAGCGCCGCCTCGAGGCGGTCGAGGGCGTACAAACCCTCGATACACGCATTGTCGAGTCGGCGACCGTGCCCATCGAGGGAATGGTCGAGCCGGCCAATGCGCGGGTGGTCTCGTATCCGGCCGCCACTGAGCCGGCGCTAAACAGCCTTTATCTGACCTCCGGGCGGCGTCTGGAGCCGGAAGCACCCGACGAGGTGGTGGTCCTCGACGCGTTCGCCGACGCCCACGACCTTCGCCCTGGCGACACCCTGACGGCCATCATGGGCGGCCGAATGCGCGAGCTCCGCATCGTGGGACTGGCGATGTCGCCGGAGTTCGTCTTCTTTAGCGGCGAGGGCGAGATCACCGCCGACGAAGAGCGCAACGCGGTGCTGTGGCTAAACGCCGAGACCGTCGAGGCCGCCTACCGCATGGAGGGGGCGTTTAACGACGTGGTCGCGAGCCTGCAGCCCGACACCTCCGAGGAGCAGGTCATCACCGAGATCGACCGGCTGCTCGAGCCCTATGGGGGGCTTGGCGGCTACGCTCGCGAGCGCCAGGCTTCCCACGCCACGGTCTCTCAGGAGCTCGAGCAGCTGCGCTCGATCGGTGCCGCCTTGCCGCTGGCTTTTCTGGCGGTCGCCGCGTTTTTGCTCAACGTGGTGCTCTCCCGGCTGGTGCAATTGCAGCGCGGCGAGATCGCCACCCTCAAGGCGGTCGGTTACAGGGATCGGCAGATCGCGGCACACTTCTTCAAGTTCGTCATCGTCATTTTGGCGCTCGGCACGCTGGCCGGCACGATCTTCGGCGCGCTGCTGGGCGAGTATATGGCCGGCCAGTACGCCGATTTCTTTCGTTTCCCCGGCTTTCATTTCTATGTCGACGTGCAACTGGTCGTCGCCGGCGTCGCGGTCACCTTCGCTGCCGGGCTCGTCGGGGTGTTCTCGACGCTCTCGAAGGTGATGCGGCTGCCGCCGGCCGAGGCGATGCGCCCGCCGGCACCCGAGACCTACCGGGCGACGCTGGCCGAGCGTCTGGGTTTTGCGCGGCTGTTGTCGGCCTCGACGCGCCTGGTCATTCGCGAGTTCGAGCGCCACCCTCTGCGATTTTTGCTCTCGTGGATCGGCCTGGCGCTGGCCGTGGCGCTCCTGGTGTTCGGCCGCTTTGGCTGGGACGGCATCGAGCGGCTCATCGAGCTGCAGTTTAGCCTCGGCCAGCGCGAGGATGTCGCGGTCGCGTTTACCAATCCGCTGCCCGAGCGCGCCGAGCGAAGCCTGGAGAGTCTGCCGGGGGTGCTCGAGGTCGAGGCACACCGCGGCGTGCCGGTGCGTTACGTCGCCGGGCACCGCTACCGCGACAGCGTGTTGGTGGGCTATCCGGAGTATAATGAGCTTCGTCGTCCGATCGACGACAAGGCTCGGGTCATCGAGCCGCCCGAATCCGGGGTTGTGTTGAGCCGCGTGCTCGGCGAGCGGTTGGGCGTCGAGGCCGGAGACACCGTCCAGGTCAAAGTCCAAGAGGGCGACCGCCAGAGCTTCGAGGTACGAATTGTGGGCCTGGCGGACGACGTCTTCGGAATGTTCGGCTACATGCAGCTCGACGCCCTCGCCGACAAAATGGGCGACCAGGGGGCGATCACCAGCGCCTATCTTCGCGTCGACGAGCGATATCTCGACGAGGTCTTCCGGCGTCTCGGGGAGATGCCGGCGGTGCAGTCCGCCCAGCGAAGCGAGCGCATCCTGCTCGACTTTCGTGAGCAGCTCGACGAGTCGGTGTCCTTCCAGACGCTCGTCATCGTCATCGTCGCCTCGATCATTGTCATCGGAGTGGTCTACAACAACACGCGAGTGGCGCTGTCGATGCGCGGCCGCGAATTGGCGAGCCTGCGGGTGCTCGGTTTTACTCGCCGCGAGGTCGCCTACATTCTGTTGGCCGAGCAGGCCGTCCAGGTGGTGCTCGCCATTCCGGTTGGTTTTTTGCTCGGCGGCTGGTTCGCCGAGCTTCTGGTCGCCTCGATGAACCCGGAGAATTTCCGCTTTCCAGTCTACATCTCGCCGCGCACCTACGGGTTTACGGCGCTCGTGACGCTGTTCTCGGCGCTGTTTAGCGCGGTTTTGGTGCGCCAGAGGCTCGACGAGATGGATCTAACCGAAGTGCTCAAATCACGGGAGTGATGATGTCTGCTGGGATGAACATCTGGGCAAAGCGCATCCTGTGGCTTTTGGTGGCCCTGGCCGCCGTCGGCGGGCTCGTCTGGGCGTTCTCGCCGCGTCCGGTGCCCGTCGACGTAGGCGTGGTCGCCCGCGGTGAGCTCACCGTGACGGTCAGTGAGGACGGGAGGACGCGCGTCATCGATCGCTACACGGTCTCGGCGCCGTTGACAGGTCAGCTCGAGCGCATCCGCCTCGACGAGGGCGAGCGCGTCCGGAAGGGCCAGACGGTCGCGCGGATCGCCCCGGTGGCCCCGCCACTGCTCGACGTTCGCACCCGTGAGGAGGCCGAGGCGCGGGTGGCGGCCTCACAGGCGGCGTTGAGTCGAGCGCGCGCTGCCCAGTCGAGGGCGCGCGAGACCTACCAGCTCGCCCGCAGCGAGGCCCGCCGCCATCAGCAACTCTTCGAGGGCGGGGTCGCCACCGGCCAAGCCACTGAGCGCGCACGCTCCGAGGCGAGGACCGCGGCCGCCGACCTGGAGTCCGCGCGATTTTCGGTCGCCGTCGCCCAGAGCGACCTCGAAGTTGCCCGCACGGCGCTTCGCACGATTACCGGCGAGGCGCCGCAGGAAGACGCGGATGTCCTGGAGGTCTCCTCACCCGTCGACAGCCAGGTCCTCCAGGTCGTGCAGGAGAGCGAGGGCGTCGTCCAGACGGGCACGCCACTCGTCGAACTCGGCCAGCTCGACTCGCTCGAGGTTGTCATCGACGTGCTGACGGCCGACGCCGTCGCCGTCGAACCCGGCCAATCGGTGCGCCTGGTTCGCTGGGGAGGCGACCGGGTGCTGAGCGGCCGCGTCGAGCGCGTCGACCCCTCGGCCTTCACAGAGGTCTCTTCGCTGGGCGTCGAGGAGCAGCGGGTCAATATCATCGTCCGATTGACCTCACCGCGAGGCGAGTGGCGAGATCTCGGCGACGGCTACCGCGTCGAGGCCGATATCGTCACCTGGCAGAAGCCCGACATCCTTCAGGTCGACGCCAGCTCGGTCTTCCGCGCACGCGGCGGCTGGGCGGTCTATCGCGTCGTCGACGGCCGCGCCGAGCTGACCCCGGTCGAGATCGGCCGGCGCACCGAGCGCCGCGTGCAGATCCTCGACGGCCTCGAGCCGGGCGAGCGCGTGGTGCTATACCCGACCGACGCGGTCGCAGATGGTGTCAGACTCGAGCCGCGGGAGTCGTGATTCCTCTAGCCAGAGGCGATCGTCCGGGCGCATTGGGTTACTGCGAACACACCCCGTTGGGCGCAGAAACCTCCGACAGAAGGTGATCTCGGGGCTCGTCGGGGCGCAGGCACAGGCTCAGGCCGGCCTCGCCGCCCGCACGCTCGCAGTCGACCCGCCAGACAAGGAGGTCGCGCTGGGGCGCCTTGCCCGCCGAGAGGGGCGTAAACTTCGGAGACGAGGGATAGACCAGTTCGGCGGGCTCACAGTCGTCACTACACCCATTCGCACACGCCTCGGCCATAAGCTTAGGGGCCCGGTGGTCGTTCTCGTCGACCTCGAAGCTCACACTCACATGCTCGTCGTCGAGCGCCTCGACCTCGAGTTCCCCTTGGAGGCTCGGCGGCTGCGGCAAGCCCGCGCAAAGGTACTGGAGTCCGAAGGAGGTCTTCGGGCGAACCTGCGGGTTGTACCCATGGGCGAGAAGCGCCCATTGGCCTTCGAAGAGTTCCTTGTCATTGCGACTGCACGCCAGGGCCATGCTACCGGTCTGCCTGAAGCGCGCTTGGAGTGTGTCGATGGCCGCGGAGGTCGGGCTGTCGGGGAAGCGGCGCTTCAATCGCTTTTTGACGAGGGCGAGCGTCTTGTCGTCTTTGACTTCGATCGCGATGCGGGCCAATTCGAAGAACGCCAACTGCCGTAACTGAGCGCGCAACGTCTCGCCGGTCTCTTCGTCCATGCCACTAGGAAGGTCGTCGTCCCGTAATATATCTTCGAAGGCGGACCATGCAGCTCGCTTGTCCCGCGATTCCAACGCGAAGAGCGCGTCCCCAAAGCGGTCCATGACCGTCTTCGAGGCCCCATCTGGCTTTAGGCCACCTTTGGCCGCAGGCACCTGCTCGATGAGTTGGGTCTTCGGATTCCACTTCCAGGCGTTTGTCTCGCCGCGTTGATTGGTGCCGGCGCCTGCCGAGCCGACCCACCCGCTGGTGAACTCGAGGTAGGCCAGTCCGTCATCGGGCGACTGAATCTCGACCTGCTGGGCCATGTGATTTCCATGCCCGGCCAGGATGGGACGCATGCCGCCGCCTCCGTGAGCGCTGAGCACCTCCGGGAGTTGAAAGCAGGTATGCGCGCCGCATTCCTCGATGGAGTAGATGAGCTCCGGGACGCCGTCGCCGGTCAGATCCGTCGGCTCGTAGAAGGTCGGCCCCCTGCCCATGAATTCGCGAAGCGTCGAGAAGTTCCCATCGCTCCAGATGATAGCCCCCAGCCACCCGTATTGCTTGGGACGTAGGCTTTGATAAGCCGCGGCCAGGTCGTCTTTGCCGTCGGCGTCGAAGTCGGCGATCACGATCTTCGGATCCACCTTTCGGTATGTCAGTTCGGCCTGCAGTTGCTCCTCGAACCATTCGCGCGGCTTTCCCTCGTCGAGGGCGGCGGCGAGTTGGTGGGGGACGGCGGCGGGCGTCTTTAATTGAACCTCCATTTCGTCGATGGGGCGGGTCGCCAGCAAGGGGAGTGGGGCGTAGCGCTCGGCGCCCGGAGTGGGAACCTCGAGTTTGTCGAGTCCCGCGACTCTCGGAGCGTCGACGACGACACGCCATATCCTGGGCATGCGGTGTGATGCTCCCCAGACGAGCGCACCTCCCGGGACCGGGGCGGACATGGCCGGTTGGGGGGCCTGGGGCTCCGGTTCATTCCAGCGGGCCTGCTCCTCGAAGGTCGCCAGATGCAACTCACCGACTGGCTCGAGCGAGTCGCCGACGATCTCGAAGAGCTCGGCCTTTCCCTTCGCATCGAGCATTCCAATGACGCCGGGGCCGGCCCGAAACAACCTCTTATTAAGCGGGATGCGCTCTAGCGTCGTGTTGGTTCCGTCTTCGGGATCGTAGAGGCGCAGGCTTCGGGCCGACGTAAAGGCGATGCGGCCGTCGCCCAACCGGATGATGATATCGGGCGAGTAGCTGTAGACCTCCTCGGGAACCCCGCGAAGCTTCAGAAGGTCGCGCCCATACAGCGGGCCCTTTGGCACGTCGTCCACCGCGGCGCCGTCTTTCCACTCGTTGGCCTCGAGGTCGAACACCAAGACCGAGTCGGTCTGCTCCGTCCATCGGCCGTGGTAGATGAGCTCCTCGAGCTCGATGGGATCGTTGTCTAGGAGCTTGCCGTCGGCGACGACGATGCGCCCATCGCCGAGCGCCGCCAGATGGTAGTCTCTGCGGGGAGAGGAGGGCGCCGCCAGATGGTAGTCTCTGCGGGGAGAGGAGGGCGCCGCCACCTGCTTCCAGGCGTTCTTCGCCGGGTCGTAGACGAGCGCGGCCATCGGTCCGACGCGGTTTTTGTGCTCGAAGCCGAGCACGAAGACGCGCCCGTCGCTCAGACTGGCGGCCTTCGGATGCCACGGATAGACGGGCGGCTCGGTCGCCGCGAAGGCCTGAGCGCATAGGCCGCTTTCGAGGAGCCGGAAGTTCGGCGAGCACGTAAATTCAGCGACGCACTCGCCGGCGCCGCCGTTGTGCTTGCCTTCGGGGCAGGTGTCGGGGGCCGTGCCGGCGCCGATCAGAAATAGCAGCGCCGCAAGAATAGCGACGATGGCGAGGCCGTTTGTGTTTCGACTACCGCTCATCTTCCTGCCCGCATGATTCAGTGGTGAGAATTCGCTCTCGATTACTCTCAGACCTGCATTATATCAGACCACGCCCGTCCGGGCGCAACAAAAAGTGCCGGGGTTAATGTCGAGCGCAGCAACACTGGTCAACATCGTCCCTAGTACCTTTTCGTCTGCCCTAGATAACCGGGCGAAGTCCAGGGTCGAGTAGCTCGAGGCCCTCGAAAGCCAGTGAGTTCGAGAACGATCGATCCGAAGGCCCTGCAGGGCCTTGTCTTTGCAGCGTTACTGACGCCCAGAGGAGGTCAGTCCATTTGGTTACTCCCAAACCTGCACCTTATACGACCACGCCCAGCCGGGCGCCAAGCAGTCCTTGTTGGCGCCGGTGATCATGAACCAATAGGTGTCCGGCTTGAAGCGCTCGCGGGGCCACTTGATGCGCGCGTCGAAGCTGCCGTCGTCGGCGAGCTCGACGCATTCGTCGATCCAGCTGCCGCCGGTGACCGGTTTGCGGTGGATGGCGATATTGGGGTGGTCGCCGTGGTAGGTGCCCGCGATCCGGTGGGCCTGGTCGGGGTCTTCGATGACGCCGGGCAGTTCCTCGTCGAGCGTCACGCCCTGGTGGGCGAAGCCGCCTTTGGGCAGCGCCGAGAAGCTCGGCGGGTCACACTGCGAGAGTAGCTTATTTTCGGAGATGTATTCGGTCTCCGGGGAGACGAAGCCAAATCCTCGCTTGCCGGCCTCGGCCATGCGGACCGGCACGGTGTGACGTGTCGAGTCGGTCAGGGCGTAGTGGAGGTGCGGGCCGCTCGAAAAGCCCGTGTTGCCGCACATCCCGACGACTTGGCCGCGGCAGACCGGCTCGCCGGGTTCGACGATCGAGCCGAATTGGCTCAGATGATAATACTCCGAATAGGTGCCGTCGCCGTGATCGATGATCACGTAGTTGGCATCCTCGACGCACGACGGGTCGGCGCAGCCCTTATTGGAGTCCTCTCTGACCGCCCACACCCGGCCGCTTTTGGAGGCGGTGATGGGCGTGCCCTCGGCGCAGCGAAAGTCAATGGAGAAGGCCAGGTCTTCTTTGTGGCTGAGATACCCGTGAAAGCCCTGCATGACCTTGGTCTTGAAACCCTCCCTGAATGGGATATGGTGCACCGGCGCCCTCTGTGACCGACATTCACCATTGGTGCTCAGCTTCGCCCCGGACATGCACACCGGTGCAGTGCTGAACCCCGAGCAACTCGCCAAAAGCAAGCAAGCAGCCCATAGCAAAGTGGCTCTGCAAAGGTTGTGGGTGGAATGTAGCGTCATCAAAGGGCGTTGCGTGGAGCGACCTTATGTGGAGCGACCTAATAGGCTAATAGGGCCAGACCCGGGCGCACACCAACTGTGCGTGTTCTGGGGATGTTGCTTTACTCCCATCGACTGAGTCAACCGTGGATCCCTTCGTCATCGTCCTCATCACGCTGCTCGCGCTGGGCGGCGGCGCCGGCGGCGGCGCCGTGGCGCTGGCTCGTCGGCGTCAGCGCAAAAGAGCGATGGGTGTGGCGATTCTGGACAAGGTCGACCACCACGGGCGCGCGCTGTCTATCTTCGACGTGTTCTGGGATCTCGGCGTGAGCGACTACGCGCTGGCGCTGATGGACAACCAGGGCTTACTGCTCGACGAGCCCGAGGACTTCGAGCGCGCCCACGCCCGGCTCGACGACCTGATCGAGGCCCACGGCACCTACACCGACCTCATCGAGGACAACCTCGCGGCCATCCAAGAATTTTACCGTGAGCACCGCCAGACCGGCCATCGCCGAAAGATCCCGACGATGACGCTGCGGCAACGGAAATTCCTGCCCGTTGCGCGCTCTCAATCAGATAAAACAGCCAATGAGCCGTCGACCGAGCTCACTACGCGCTCCGATGAGCCGCCCGTCTCGGTCGAAGAGAAAGAGGCGCGCGCCGATATCGAGCGTGACCTGGGCCGCGTCACTCAGGACTCGGTCGAGGAGCGGCGCCAATACCGCGAGCAGCGCTCGCCGCTGATGATGACCGTCACCCCCGACGAGCAGATGTCGACCGCTAGCAAGTCTTCGTCCAAGCAGGCCGTCGACCTCGACGAATTGGTCAAGCTCGAGCCGCTCGAGATGCTCAAGAATATCTTCGACGGCCGGCTGACCGAGCAGGTCCAAAAGTGGTGGAAGTTTCGCCACCTGCGCGGCGCCAAATCCAAGCTGGACGACGAGTTCCAGCGGTTCTACGCGTTTTATGCAGACTTGGCGCGCAGCCGTGGTGACTTCTACGATATGCTCTACGACACCGCCAAACGCTGGCGCGAGGAGTCGCGGCGCATCGACGAATTGGCCAAAGACAAGCCCTGGAGCGGCGAGCCGTTCTCCGACTGCGCCCAGTCGCTGGTCGAGCAGGCTGCCCAGGTCGCCCGCGAATTGGCCGGCCGAGCCCGCTACAACGTCGACGCCACCGTCGAGCGCATCCACGACTTCGCCCGCCAGGGCGACGATGCCATGGCCGGCTACCTGCTCTACCTGAACCACCACGCCTTCTTCGCCGGCCGCGCCCCCGATTACGTCGACCACGTCCAAAAGATCGAAAGACTCGCGTATCGCGTGCAAGAAGAGCTAAGGAAGCTCCGCCGTGATGGCGAGATTTGAGCAGTTGCCGTCAAGCAGTTAAGCAGTTAAGCAGTTGCCGTTAAGCAGTTGCCGTTAAGCAGTTGCCGTTAAGCAGTTCCTGGACCCCCGGACCCCTGGACCCCTGGACCCCTGACCCCCTGCCATCATGAACATTAGAAAAGAGATGACCAACCTCGTCTATGGTGTCCAAAACGACATCACCACCACACTCGCCGAGCTCGACGGCGGCACCTTCCGCGAGGATACCTGGGAGCGGCCGGGCGGAGGCGGCGGCCGAAGCCGCGTGCTCCAGGATGGCACCGTCTTCGAGAAGGCCGGCGTGGGGGTCTCGGTGGTCGAGGGCGAGCTCAGCGAGCAGGCCGCCCGCGAGATGGGCGGCGGCGGGCATATCGAGGACCTATCCTTTTGGGCCACCGGCGTCAGCCTTGTCTTCCACCCGCACAATCCGATGGCGCCGACCGTGCACGCCAATTACCGCTACTTCGAGCGCGGCGACGGCTCCGAGCCGGGCTCCTGGTGGTTCGGCGGCGGCTCGGATCTGACGCCGGCGTACCTCTTCGAGGAGGACGCCGAGCACTTCCACCGCGTCCACAAAGAGGCCTGCGACGCCCACGATCCCGAATTTTATCCGCGCTTTAAAAAGGAGTGCGACGAGTATTTCTATATCCCGCACCGTGAGGAGGCGCGTGGGGTGGGCGGCATCTTCTTCGACAACCTGCACGAGGAGGGCACCACCGAGGAGCTGTTCTCATTCGTCTCCGACTGCGCCCACAGCTTCCTGCCCGCCTATATGCCGATCGTCGAGCGCCGAAAAGACATGCCCTTCGAGGAGCGCCACAAGCAGTGGCAGCAGATGCGCCGCGGTCGCTACGTCGAGTTCAACCTGGTCTACGACCGCGGCACCAAATTCGGCCTGCGCACAAAGGGCCGCATCGAGTCCATCCTCATGAGCCTGCCGCTGACCGCCCGCTGGGAATACGATCCCACGGTCGCCCCCGACAGCGACGAAGCCAAGATGCTCGCGGTCTTAAAAGAGCCACGGCAGTGGCTCTAGCGGAGCGGCTGCTTGCTGCCCGCGGAGCCGGCGCCCGTGCAGCCCCTGGGCTTGCCCAGGCGGTTGGGCGTGGCGTTTCTGCCAAGACGGTCGCTTTGCCAATGCCTCACCGCAACGGATTATCCCACCGACCATTATCCCCAAAATCGAGCCCAATCGGCCCCGTCGGCGCCCGCACGGTCATCGTGCCGTCGAGCGTCCACGGAATGCTGCGGCTTTTGACGACCCGGGAGGCCGCCTCGCTCGCTCCGCTGAAGGTGATCTCGATCGGCATCTTGACCCGCGTGGTTTCCTGAGCGGGTAGATTCCTGTCCATGCGGCTATTGCCGCTGCCCACATTCAGATCGAAGAGCTGCATATTCCAGTCGACCTGCTCGAGGGGCAGGGCGAATTGGTTGGGGTTGTTGACGTTGAGAAAGAGGTCGACGGTCAGCCCCCGCAGGTTGATGCCATCCAGACGCGCCGTCTGCACGTTGACCGACGGGGTCAGGCAGCCGGCAAGCAGGATACAGGCGGCGACGATCAGCACGAATGTGGCGACGAGTGCGGCGTTGATGCGGCGGTTCATGAGTGACTCCACGACAGGTTGGGGGCTTCAATATGGGACGCATCGACTGGAATGTACATGACGTCCCGATGTTCTAGAAAGACAGACGTCGCATTCCGGCGTCCATTCAGCTGACCGATGTCGGGGCTTGTAGTCGCGGCTGGTCCCTGGGTCTCACTCCTCGCTAAGTCATCGGGGCGGTTGACAGGGTGGGGGGCCATCTGTAGGTTTACCTGCTCATTGCACCACGTCTAAATTTTGGGCGTTGTGCAAAGTAGGTTGAAGGCCGCACAACCACTGGCTTTTCGGCCGCGACACCGCCCGAGGTGGTGTCGGACTCGAGACAGAAAGACACACTCATGTCTGCCTTTCAAATCGACCTTCGCGAGCTCAAAAGCGGGGCCGTCGAAAAGAAATTTTGCCCGAGCCGAGAACAGCTCGACGAGCTCTTTTCGGTGGTCGACGACGATTTTCGAGTCCGCGATCAACAGGCCTTCGAGGCCGATCTTCGCGCGCAGATGACCGATGCGACGGTCCATGTCTCCGGGCATGTGCGCGGCGATTTCGAGTATGACTGCGGACGCTGCCTGTCGACGCGCGAGCTTCAGGTGGACACCGACGTTGATTTCGTCTTGATGTCCGAAGCCGAGTGGACTAACGCCTACGGCGACGAGGAGGAGATCGCGCTGAGCGAGGAGGACATGGACATCAGCTATTATGAAGGCGATGTCGTCGACCTCGGCTCGTTGATACGAGAGGCGGTCCTGCTCGAATTTCCGGCCTTTCCGCAGTGTCCGGAATCGTTGCGATCCGAGTGCGATGCGCTATACGAAGAGCGCGTCGGCGAGGAGACCATCGAAGAACTCGAGGAGCAGAAGGTCGACCTTCGCTGGTCGCCGCTCAAAAACCTCGAGGTCACCGACAGCGGCAAAGTCAAAGAGATTAAAGAAGACGAAGACAAAGGTTGAGTCCGGCTGATTTCGAGCCGGATATAATTCGAAGCAGTGCGCTGCTTCCAAGGAGATAGACCATGGCAGTTCCCAAGAAACGCAAGTCGCAGGCCAAGACGCGCTCGCGTCGTTCGGCCAACAACAAGCTCGTGGCACCGCAATATCAGCGCTGCCCGGAATGCTTCGCCCCCAAGCGTAGCCACCGGGTTTGCCTGGAATGTGGCTACTATAAAGGCGAGCAGATCATTGAGGTCTGGGAGTACTGAGTCGAAATATGTCGACCGAGACCAAAGTCATTGAAGTGATCGCCCAGACGCTGGAATCCTCCCCCGAGGAGATCAGCTCGAGCGACCGCTTCGTCGAAGACCTCGGGGTCAATAGCCTCGATATCGTCAATCTCATCTGGCGCATCGAAGAGGCGTTTTCGCTGCCCGAGACACCGGATTCGGCCTTGGAGGATATCGAAAAGGTCGAAGATTTGGTCGATCTGGTCGATCGAACTCGCTCCGGTGAGCCTTCCGAGGCTCAGGAGGTCGCCGACTTCGTGCTCGCCGCCGACCACGCCGGCGTGGAGATGAAGGCGATGCTGCAGCAATTCCTTCACAAGAAGGGATTGGCAGTCGTCGACCTCGGCCCGGCGGATACGCACTCGGTCGATTATCCCGATTTTGCCGAATTGTTGGCTCGTCAGGTCGCCTCCGGGCAAGCCAACGCCGGCATTCTGGTATGCGGCTCGGGCATCGGCATGTCGATTGCGGCCAATAAGGTCGCCGGCGTGCGCGCGGCGTTGGTCACCAACCCGCTGATGGCCTCGCTGTCACGCCAGCACAACAACGCCAATATTTTGTGCCTGGGCTCGCGGCTCATCGGCCCGGACATGGCCAAAGCGTGCGTGGACTCCTTTATGTCGACCGACTTCGATCCGGGCGACGACGGCCGCCACCAGCGCCGCGTGGGTCGCATCTCCGAGATCGAGCGCAACACCGAATGCTGAATCCGGCTGCGATAGCGGTGTCGCCGTCATTCCAATGACGGCGATTTCAGCTCCCCCCAATCCGAGACAGTTTCATGCGTTGCCCGTTCTGCGGCCACCTCGAGGACAAGGTCGTCGACTCGCGCGCTTCCCGTGAAGGCGAGAAGATTCGCCGACGCCGGGAGTGCCAATCCTGTGAGCGCCGCTACACCACCTACGAGCGCATCGAAGAAGCCTTCCCTCAGATCGTCAAGAGCGACGGCAGCCGCCAGGACTACGACCGCACCAAGCTGCGCCGTGGCATCCGTATCGCCTGCACCAAGCGTCCCATCTCCATCGAGCAGATCGACGCGGTCGTCGACGCCGTCGAGCGCAAAATGGTCGGCGTGTCCAATCGCGAGGTGTCCAGCGATTGGATCGGCTCGACGGTCACCGCCGAATTGCGCGACCTCGATCCGGTCGCCTATATCCGATTTGCCAGCGTCTACCGCGCCTTTAGCGACATTCAGGCGTTTTTGCAGGAGCTCAAAGGGCTCGACGAAGAATCGAACGGTCGACAAGCCGGCCCTGACGGTGGTAGCAAAGCCGATAATAGCCCGGCCGGGTAATCGCCAAAGCGCCTGAAGGACCGAACGCCATGAACGCCCAATCGCACGCCAATCGCCACGAGCGCCTGATGGCCGAGGCGATCGCCGAGGCCAGCAAGGCCGCCGGTCGCACCCGGCCCAATCCGCTGGTCGGCTGCGTGATCGTGCGCGACGGCCAGATTGTCGCTCGGGGCCACCACGCCTGCGCCGGTCAAGCCCACGGCGAGGTCGCCGCGCTGGCTGCGCTGGAGGCCGCGGGCGGCTCGCCCGAGGGCTGCGAGCTGTACGTCAATCTGGAGCCTTGCTGCCATCACGGGCGGACTCCCCCCTGCACTGAAGCGATCATCAAAGCCGGCATCGACCGGGTCTATGTGGGCACCCTCGACCCATTCCCCGAGGTCGCCGGGCGCGGCATCGCGGCCCTCAAAGCCGCCGGCGTCGACGTCGTCTCCGGGGTGCTCGAGGCCGAAAGCCGTCAGGTCAACCGAGCTTATTTCAAGCGCACCACCACCGGGCTGCCGTGGGTCAGCGTCAAATACGCGATGACCCTCGACGGCAAGATCGCCACGTCGACCGGGGATTCGGCCTGGATCTCGAGCTCGGCGGCGCGCGAGCGCGTCCACCGGCTGCGCGACACCCACGACGCGATTATGGTCGGCACGGGCACGCTTCGCAGCGACAACCCCAGACTGACCTGTCGTCTCGATGGCGGCCGTGATCCGGTGCGCGTGGTGCTCGACGCCGGTCTATCCGCCTCGCTGGACGCCACTGTCTACAATCCCGATCCCACCGGCGCGAAGACTCTCGCGGTCATCGGACCCGACGTCTCCGAGGAGCGCGCCAATATCCTGTCGGCTCGTGGTGTCGAGCTGTGCCGTGTGGCCGTCGACGCCGACGGGCGCCTGGACCTCGAGGAATTGCTTCGGAATCTCTCCGAGCGTGAGTTGTTGAGCGTGTTGGTAGAGGGCGGCAGCCAGCTTCTGGGCAGTCTCTTCGACCACCAACTCGTCGACGAGGTTTACGCCTTCGTCTCCCCGAAGATCATCGGCGGCCAAGTGGCTCCGACGGCCGTAGCCGGCCGAGGCGTCACCGAGATGGCCGACGCGTTGGAGCTCGACCTCATCGACCTGGAGATCATCGACGGCCGCGAGGCGTTGTTCCGCGGCGCCGTGCCCCATAGCCATCGCGCCTTTGTCGAGGCGCCCCCGGAAGAAGCCGCCGACAGTGTGGCCCAGGAGGCCTGAGGATGTTTACCGGCCTAGTCTCGGATATCGGCACCATCGCACGGCTGACCCAGTCGGGCCCCGATTGGAAGGTGAGTATCGACACCGGCTTCGACCTCGACGACGTCGAACTCGGCGAGAGCATCGCCGTCGACGGCGCGTGCCTGACGGTCACCGAGATCGGCGCGGGCGCGTTCGGCGTCGAAGCCAGCCCGGAGACGCTCGCGCGGACCACGCTGGGCGACCGCAAGGTCGGCGACAGCGTCCACCTCGAGCGGGCGCTGCGCGTCGGGGATCGCCTCGGCGGCCACATGGTCCTCGGCCACGTCGACGCCGTCGGCAAGCTGGTGGCCAAACAGCGCGACAAGAATGCCTGGTTGCTCGAATTCGACGCCCCCGACAACGTCGCGCGCTATCTCATCGAGAAAGGCTCGGTGACCATCGACGGGGTCAGCCTGACGGTCAACGGCGTCGACGGGGCACGATTTTCGGTGGCGATCATTCCGCACACCGCGCAGCATACACATCTAACCGAGCACGGGCCCGGCCATCGGGTCAATCTGGAGGCCGACGTCATCGGCAAATATGTCGAGAAGTTCGTCACCCCGCACAAAGACAGCGGCATCACCAAGAAAATGCTCGATGACATGGGATTCTGAGGTACCCATCATGGAAGAAGATCTGCAACGAGTTGAAAAAGCGATCGAGGCGATCCGCGCCGGCGAGATGGTCATTCTGGTCGACGACGAAGACCGCGAAAACGAGGGTGATCTGTGCTTTGCCGCCGAAAAGGTCACCCCGGAGGCGATCAACTTCATGGCCATGCACGGCCGCGGGTTGATCTGCATGACGATGACCGGTGAGCGCCTCGACCAACTCGATATCCCGATGATGGTCGACCGCACCAGCAACGACAGCCAATTCGGCACCGCGTTCACGGTCAGCATCGAGGCGCGCGAGGGGATCTCCACGGGGATCTCGGCGGCCGACCGCGCCCGCACCGTCGAAGTGGCGGTGGCCGAGGACGCAAAACCCTCCGATCTGGTCACGCCGGGACATATCTTCCCGCTGCGCGCCCAGGACGGCGGAGTGCTCGTGCGTACCGGTCAGACCGAGGGCAGCGTGGATCTGGCCCGCATGGCCGGCCTGGAGCCGGCCGGGGTCATCTGCGAGATCATGAAGGAAGACGGCACCATGGCGCGCATGCCCGATCTCGAGGAGTTCTCCCGCGAGCACGGCGTGCCGATCGTCAGCGTTGCCGACCTCATCAATTATCGGCTGCGCCGCGAGAGCCTCGTCGAGATCATCGAGGATAGCCCGCTGCCCACCGACTACGCCGGCAAGTGGCGGGTCAAGGTGGTCAAGAGCCTGCTCGATGGTTCCGAGCACTTTGCCTTCGTATGCGGCGACCCCACCCCCGACCAGCCCACCTTGGTGCGCGTGCAGCATCGCTGCGACACGATCGGCGTGTTCATGCATCGCGAGTGCGAGTGCATCACCAAGATCTCCGGGTCGATGCAGCGCATCGGCGAGGAAGGCAAGGGCGTCATCGTCTACCTCGACAAGACGGCCCGCTCGGCCCGTGACCTGCTGCGCCGACATGGCCTGCTCGACGCCAACCCTCACGCCGAGAAGAAGCGCACCGAAGCCGAAATTAACCGCCCCAAGCAGGCCCTCAAAGAGGTCGGCATCGGCGCCCAAATCTTGGCCGCCGTCGGCGTCGGCAAGATGCAGCTGTTGACGAATCGACCCAAAAAGGTCATTGGCCTGGACGGCTACGGCCTCGAGGTCATCGACCAAGTGCCGATCGACACCGATGGCGAATGAGATACTGAAATTTTTGAGGATTATTGATGCCGAATTACATCGAAGGAAACCTCACCGCTCAGGGCAAGAGCTTTGCCATCGTGGCGGCGCGCTGGAATGACATCTTCTCGGAGAAGCTGGTCGCCGGGGCTTGCGATACGCTCGTGCGCCACGGGGCGGATGACGACGACATCACCGTTTTCCGGTGCCCGGGAAGCTTCGAGTTGCCTCAGGTCGCCGCGCGGGTGGCCGAGACCGGCGACTTTGAGGCGATCATCTGCCTGGGCGTGCTCATCCGCGGCGCCACGCCGCACTTCGACTATATCGCCTCCCAGGCGACCAAGGGCATCGGCGCGGTCGGCCAGGATTATGGGCTTCCGGTGGCCTTCGGGGTCATCACCTGCGATACCCTCGAGCAGGCGATCGAGCGCAGTGGCTCGAAGGCCGGCAACAAAGGCGTGGAAGCGGCGCTGGCCGCCGTGGAGATGGCTAACCTCTTTGCTGAAATGGAACCCACCTCATGAGCGTTGATCAAAAGAGAGCCCGCGAGATTGCACTTTGGGTGCTGTATGGCATGGACGCCGTCGACCAGCTCGTGCCCGAGGCGATCGAGGGGTTTTATACCATCGCCCACGACTTGGAGCCCGACGTCACCGACTTGTGGCAGGAGGTCGAAGAGCGCGTTCGCGGCGTGATCGAGGATCGCCCCGCGCTGGACGACGAGATCCAGCAGGTCAGCCCGCGCTGGCGTGTCGAGCGCATGGCGGTCATCGACCGGAATATCCTGCGCCTCGGCGTCTGGGAAATTCTGTCGGAGAAGACGCCGCCGCTGGTTGTGATTAACGCCTGTGTGGAGCTCGCCAAGGACTACGGTGAGCAGAACACCCCGGGCTTCGTCAACGGATTGTTGGACCAGATATGCAAAGACCGAGGCATCCAGATTACCGCAAAAAAATGACGGTCGGCCGGGCGCGTGGCCGGATCGGCAAGCAGTTGCTCAGGCTGGGATTGCTGGTGCTCATCGTCGCTGTCTTGGCCGGCTGCCGGGAAGATCCCTCCGATTCGGCCGACGAGTTCCAGCGAAAGCTCGACTCGACCGGCCGGCGCGTGCTCGTCGTCGATGCCGACGGCCAGCCGCTGCGTAAGCTTCGTATCCGTCGCGACAGCTATAAGGTCTATGATGAATCACTGGCTGCGGTAGGCTATGTGCGCTGGGAGGACGTCGACGACCAGCAGCCTGTGCGTGCCCGCGTGGAGCTTCGCCCGCTCGACAAATCCGAGCCGCTCGCCGTCGAGCAGGTCGCCGACGACTCCTTCGAGTTGCCCGACCATTTTCGCATCGAGCGGGTCGATCGCGGATGGGCGGTCTTCGACGCCGAGGCTAGCCTGGTGGGCATCTTCGAGCGTTATGATGGCTCCTGGCATCTGCGCGGGGGCTACGACGACCAGCCCAGCTTGAGCGTCGATGACTCCGAGGCGATGCTCGCGGTGTTGCGCGAGGGGCAGACCGAGTTTCGGCTCCAGGCCGGAGAGCTATCCGCGCTCGAGCTGCTCGCCGCCGATCTCGACGGCCTCGGCCCGCTCGAGCAGACCGCGGTCGGTGTTTGGATGCAGCACGCCCGTCCGACACCGGACGAGTAGCCCAAGGCGCCGTGGAGGCCCGCCCGGTCGGGTTGGCTCCGGCTGCGGCGTGCTTATATTCTTGGCGCAGCAAAGTCTGTTAGTCACTATTTTAACGCGGGATATCAGCTGTGTCTGTGGAGTTCGAAGACTATTATAAAGTATTGGGGGTCGATCGCGGCGCTTCGCAGCAGGAGATCCAGAAGGCTTACCGCAAATTAGCGCGTAAGTTTCACCCTGACGTGAGCAAAGAAGACGACGCCGAGGAAAAATTCAAGAAGGTCAACGAGGCCTACGAGGTCCTCAAGGACCCCGAAACCCGCAAGAAATACGACCAGTTGGGCAAGGATTGGAAGAAGTACCAATCCGCCGGCGGCGGTGGTCAAGCTCCACCGGGCTGGGAGAATATTCGAGTCAATATGGGCGGCGGACGCGGCTTCGAGGACATCTTCGGCGGCGGCGGACCTGCCGGCGGCGCCCCCGGCGGTGGGGCCCAGGGCTTTAGCGATTTCTTCAACGCTTTCTTCGGCGGCGGAGGCCCCGGCGCCGGAGCGCGCGGCGCGGGCGGCTTTAGCCAACAGGGCCGCGGCTTTCCGGGCGGCCGAGGGGCTGGCCGGCAGGGACGAGGGGCGCGCAAGGGCCGTTCACGGGAGGCCACGCTTCGAGTGCGCCTCGAAGATGTCGCCGCCGGAGCCGAGCAGCAGATCACCCTGCCGGTCCAAGAGCGCACCTCCGATGGTCGCGTGGTGCGCCGCAACAAGAACTACAAAGTCAAAATCCCCCGAGGCACCACCGACGGCACCGTCATTCGGCTGGCCGGCCAGGGCGAGCCGTCGCCGTCGGGCGGCAAGCCCGGCGATCTGCGCATCAAGATCGAGATCGCCCCGCATCCGGTCTACGAGGTCGACGGCCACGACCTGTACACCGACCTGCCCATCACCCCCTGGGAGGCCGCTCTGGGCGCCAAGGTCCCCGTGCCCACCCTCGAGGGCCCGGTGACGCTGACCGTGCCGGCAGGCTCTCAAAGTGGCTCGAAGCTCCGGCTGCGCGGCAAGGGGCTGCCTACCAAAAAGAGCGGGGAGCGCGCCGATCTTTATGCGCGGCTGCAAGTGCGCGTGCCCGACGATCTCACCGACCGAGAGCGCGAACTCTTCGAGGAACTCGCCGAGGCATCCAGCTTCGATCCGCGCGAGTAAACCGCCCCGGAGATCACCGCTGCGTGGCCGCACGCCGCGCTGGGATCGCGGCCGGTCATCGGCTATAATGAGTCTATGAAGGCACGATTCCTCGGTCATGCGGCGGTGTTATTGGAAAGTGAGGACGGCACCTCACTGCTCATCGATCCGTATAATCCGGGCGGCTTCGGCGGAAAGATGGCCTACCGGCCCATCGCGTACGAGGCCGACGCGGTAGTGTGCTCCCACCAACACGCCGACCACTGCGCTTTGAAACCTCTGCGCAACTCTCCGCATCTTATAAATGGAGACGCAAGCTACGGACCGTTCGCGGTTCGCCGCCACCGGGCGTTTCACGATGAATACGGCGGCCGCCGCCGTGGCGGGGCGGTCGATGTGCTCGAGATTCGAGTCGACGGCCTGCGGGTCGTCCACCTCTCCGATGTTGGACATAGCCCGCCGGCCGGTCTGGTCGAGGCGCTCAAACGCCCCGATTGGTTATTTGTGCCAGTAGGCGGCTTTTTTACCGTCGGCGCGGCACAGGCCCATGAGTGGTGGCGACGACTCGCCGCCCGGCACGTGGTGCCGGTCCACTATCGGACCGATCGCTGCGGGCTCACTATTCGACCGCGCGCTCATTTCGAGGCCTACCTGCACGCGGGGGCACATGCGGAAGACTCGTGCGTTGAACTAAGATCCCGTATGGTTAGCTTTGACAGTAGTGTCGTCTTACTCGACCCGGAGTGTTGACGGAATGGACCAGGTCAAAGAGCAGCCGGCCGAGCCGAAAAGTTCGGGTTCGATGTCCACGGCGAACCGGCAATCTCATTGGGTGGGCTTGCCCAAATCGGGGGTGTTAGGGGGCGCATGCGGGGACGGGAACAAAACGATGCGCGATCGTGGTTATATTGAAGTACGAGCGGCACGGCGAGTCGAATAGAGAAGAGCTCGCGAGACGAGAGGGTGACGTCACATGGATGTTCAGGAATTCGAACAAGCGATTCTGAAGTTGGCTTTCGAGACCGACGCCCGAATTACGACTGCGTCGGTGGCCTACTATCTGGGCATTCCCAGTCGCAAGGCCAACGAGCTTCTGAATGCGTTGCTCGAGGAGGGGGTCCTCGAGCTGGACAGCGATTCGGAAGGCAATCTGTATTACCGGGTGCCCAATCATCCCGAGGAGGCCGCCGGGCTGATGCCGCAGCTGCGCCGTGAGCAGCAAAGCGAGGTCGACGCCAATGTCGGCGAGCGCGGAGGCAACGCCCCACATGGTGAGTCTCGTCGTGGCCAGTCCGATGAGGGAGGTGCCCACGAGTTGTCTCCCTCGGTGATGCTGGTCTCGGCCAGCGACGACGACGACAGCGCTCCGGTCTCGCCGGGGCGCCACTCCGAGCCCAATCGCGCGGCCAGTGGGTCGAACGGGGCCGGAGAGCTCGCCCGTCTGGCCGGGCGTCGCTCCGAATTCGGGTCGGGCGAAGAACTCGACCAGGATCGACCCCAGCGCTGGCAGAACTCCGACGCCGATCGAGCCGGCCGGCCGTCGCGCGGCGGCCCAGCCGATGGGTGGAATCCAAACGTCGGCGGCCGTCAACGCCAGGCCACTCGCCAGCGGCGCTCGGACAACGTCTTTGCGGGGCTGACCCAGCGACAGGCCCGCCCGGACGCCAGCTTGGACCGCTGTGGAGCGAGTCCGGTGATTGTCTCCGACGCGGTGCGTTGCGACCCCAAGCCGCTGCCCAGCCGCAAGCCGGTGGTCGCCTCGTGCGCGGATTCGAACTCCCGACGCACCCAATGGGCCGAGCCCAAAGATCAGTCGAGCGACTCCCTCTTCGAGCGCGCCCAATCCAAATCGACCATGCTCGCGCCCACCGCCGGCGGCGAGTTGACCATGCGCCAGGACGGCCTCGAAAGACCCGAGCATCAGCCGGGTATGGCCCTGCTTCTGAGCCTGATCCTTTGCGGCACCGGCCAGATCTATAATGGCGAGGTCAGCAAGGGGATCATGATGATGGTCCTGTGCTTTTTGCTGTGGTTTGTCTTGCTCGGATGGGTCGTCCATATCTGGTCGATCGTCGACTCGGTCGTCGTCGCCGAACGGCTCAATCGCAAGGCTGGTTGAACCAACACAGCGAGCGCTGAAACGCCCAGGGCCACGGACCTCCTCGAGGGACGTGGCCCTTTTTTGTGCACGCCCGATCGCGGCGGCCAAACGCCCTTTGTCGGGCCGCAGGGAAGGTCGACGCCGGCTCGCTTGTTCATCGCTGAGCATCGGGGGGCTATGTCTTAGATGGCCATGGCGCGGGCCGCTTGCGCGCCCGCCCATTGGTGTGTTAGGCACAGCGCGCCAAAATTCGCCTTGGTGTGTTGCTCGCAGCACACCGCAATTACACACGTTTCTGGACCGCAGCCCCGTGTGCTTTGGAGGGTCGAAAACCCCCAAGGTGGGGAGGGCGGAATGAAGGAAGCGGAGGACTAACAAACCAAACTTTAGGAGAGACACAAATGGCAGAAGTTACCATGAGAGACCTTCTGGAGGCCGGCGTTCACTTCGGTCACCAGACCAATCGTTGGGACCCCAAGATGGGCCCGTATATCTACGGTGCTCGCAACGGCGTCCACATCATCGACCTGAGCCAGAGCGTGCGCATGTTCGCACGTGCTCAAGAATTCGTCGGCCGCATGTCGGCCGCCGGTGAGAGCATCTTGTTCGTGGGCACCAAAAAGCAGGCCCAGGACGCCGTGCGCGCCCAGGCCGAGCGTGCCAACCAGTTCTACGTCATCAACCGCTGGCTAGGCGGCACGTTGACCAACTGGCGCACCATCCACAAGTCCATCGAGAAGCTCGAAGAGCTCGACAAGATGTCGCGCGACGGCTCGTACGCCAAGTACACCAAGAAAGAAGTGCTCATGTTCGAGCGTGAGCGTGAGCGCCTCGAGAATAACGTCGGTGGTATCCGCGGCATGGAAGGTCTGCCCGGCGCGATGTTCGTCATCGACCCGCACAAAGAAGAGATCGCCATCAAGGAAGCCAACAAGCTTGGCATCCCGGTGGTCGCCGTCTGCGATACCAACTGCAATCCCGACGGCATCGACTACGTCATTCCCGGCAATGACGATGCGATTCGCGCCATTCGCCTCTTTGCCAATGCGATCGCCGATGCGGCGCTCGAAGGCAACCGCGTGGCCAGCTCGCGTCGTGAAGAGAGCGCCCGTGAGGCCGCTCGCGCCGCCGCCGACTTCCACGTCGCCGAAGAGGGCAAAGGACCCGAGGTCCAGCGCTTGGGCGAAGGTGAGTCGGCCTCGAAGAGCGCCGAAGGCTAAAGTTGGCCCGCGGGCCGACCGCCGACATCCAATGAGCTAATTTTTGACCGACGCGGCTCCCCTCTTCGGGGGGCCGCGAAGTTACAGGAGCCTATCGCTATGGGAATCAGTGCCCAGCAAGTAAAAGAGCTGCGTGACCGCACCGGCGCAGGAATGATGGACTGCAAGCGCGCCCTCGAGGACAACGACGGCGACATGGACAGCGCCATCGAATATCTCGAGAAAAAAGGCATCGCCGCGGCCAAGAAGAAGTCCGGCCGCGTCGCCGCCGAAGGTCTCGTGCGCGCTTGGACCAATGAGGACAGCACCGAAGCTGTGCTCGTCGAGATCAACTCCGAGACCGACTTTGTGGCTCGCAACGACCAATTCCAGAATTTCGCCGACGATGTGACCGCCGCTATCGGCGAGTCCGACATCCTCTCGGTCGACGACCTCGACGACGTCCAGGTCGACGGCAAGAGCGTCACCAAGCACACCACCGAGACCATCGCCTCGTTGGGCGAGAATATCTCGGTGCGCCGTTTCGCTCGTTTCAAGGCCGACGACGGTCTCGTGGGAACCTACATCCACGTCGGCGACCAGATCGGCGTGCTGGTTAAAGTCGGCATCGAGGGCGAGGCCGACCGAGAAGAAGTCAACGACTTCGCTCGCGACGTCGCCATGCATATCGCGGCGATGAATCCCCCGTACCTCGCCCCGTCGGACATCCCCGATGAGGTTCGCTCCTCCCAGGAGGATGTCTTTGCCGCTCAGATGAAAGAAGAGGGCAAGCCCGAGAACATCATCCCCAAGATCGTCACCGGTAAGATCAAGAAGTGGGAGTCGGAGGTCAGCCTCCTGGAGCAGCCTTTCGTCAAGGACACCGACCAGACCGTCGCTGAGGTCCAGAAGTCGGTCGACGGAGCCAAGCTCGAAGACTTCGTGCGCTTCCAGGTGGGTGAAGGGATCGAGAAGAAAGAAGAAGATTTCCGCGAGGAAGTCGCTCAAACACTAAAAAGCTGACGAGAGTCAGTATCTTAGGCGCCCTTCGGGGCGCTTTTTTTTGATGATCGCCGTCTATACGCGGCACCGAGATGAAGATGCGGAAAGGCTCCATGACCAAGCCCAAATTTCAACGAGTGCTGATTAAGTTGTCTGGTGAAGCGCTGCAGGGCGGACAGGGCTATGGCATCGCCCCGGACACCCTGGGGCTGATCGCCGAGGAGATCGTCGAGCTCAGCCAGCTCGGCGTCGAGGTCGGCATTGTCATCGGCGGCGGCAATATCTTTCGCGGCGTCGCCGGCAGCACCGCCGGTATGGACCGCGCCTCGGCCGATTATATGGGTATGCTCGCCACGGTCATCAACGGCCTGGCATTGCAGGATGCCGTCGAGAAACTCGGCGTGCCCACTCGTGTTCAGACGGCCTTGGAAATTAAAGAGGTCGCTGAACCGTATATTCGACGCCGTGCGATGCGGCATCTGGAGAAAGGCCGCGTGGTTATCTTTGCGGCGGGCACCGGTAACCCTTACTTTACCACCGACACGGCTGCGGCACTGCGAGCCATGGAAATCCGCGCCTCGGTCATCCTAAAGGCCACCAAGGTCGAGGGCGTCTTTGACGCCGACCCGGCCGAGGAACCCGACGCGACCATGTACGACCGACTGACTTATCTGGACGTGCTGTCGCGCAACTTGCGGGTGATGGACTCCACGGCGATTAGCCTGTGCATGGACAATAAGCTGCCGATCATCGTGTTTAATCTGCGCACGCGTGGCAATATGAAGGCGGTCATCTTCGGCGAGAAGATCGGCACCTTGATTGTCGACAAAGAAAGTACATTGACCCGCGACTGATGCGGGCGCGACGGCCGGGCGGCGGCCACCGGGGCAGGTTGTGCTGCCATTACCGAACGACCCGACTTGAGGAGGCATCCATGGATCAAATGGTATTGAATGAGCTCGAAGAAGATTTCAAAGGGACCATCAGGGACCTGAAGAAGTCTCTGGCGAAGATCCGCACCGGACGGGCCAACCTGGGCATGCTCGGCGATATCCGCGTCGAGTATTATGGCCAGTTAACCCCGCTCGAGCAGGTCGCCACATGCAAGGTGGCCGACCCACGGCTGATCACCATCCAGCCTTGGGAGTCGACGCTGATCCCCGAAATCGAGAAGGCTATCTCCTCGTCGGACCTGGGGCTTAACCCGTCCAACGACGGTAATACCATTCGCGTGCCGATTCCGGCGCTTTCCGGTGAGCGGCGCCAGGAATTGGTCAAAGTGGTGCGCCGAGAGGGCGAAGATCACAAGATCTCGCTGCGCAACATCCGCCGAGAGGCCAACGACCAGCTCAAGGAGCTCGAAAAGGAGTCCGAGATCACCGAGGACCAGCTGCATCGAGCTTTCGCGCAGGTCGACAAGCTCATCGATCAATATACCTCGAAGATCGACCAGGTCGTCGAGGACAAGGAAAAGGAGATCCTGGAGGTCTGAATTGGACAGCGAGGATCTTGGAGAAGAAGGAGAAGGCGATCGCAGCGATGCGGTCGCCTTTTTCTATGGGGCCATATTTCTATGGGGCCATATTTCT
>CAYLTX010000025.1:37040-56904 GCA_964386725.1 uncultured Bradymonadales bacterium
TTTCTATGGGGCCATATTTCTATGGGGCCATATTTCTGTGGGGCCATATTTCTGTGGGGCCAAGCGGACTTTGTGGGGAGCTTCGCTCAGAGGAGCCCGAAGATCGATGCCAAGAGGTAGCCCACACCCAATAGGAGCACCAGGCTGACCAGGACCACGCTGATCTCGAGCAGACCCCATGCCGAGCCGCCCGGCGGCTCCTCGACGCTCTCAGGGCTCTTCCGGCCGGTCAGCGTTTCGGCGACCTCGGGGCCGGATGCAGCGACGGCGACGCCGCTGCCGTCGGCCTCGAGCGCGTCGGCCCCCGTGAGCCCATCCGCCTCGCCGGCCTCGCCGACCTCGCCGGCCTCATCGGCCAGAGCAGCGGCGTGGTCGGTGCTGCTTGCGGCGGGGACCAATCCGTCCAATTCGGCCAGATAGCTCTCGAGCGGGTCGATGAATTCGAGTTCGGTGGACCCGACCCGAAGCACGTCGCCGCTGGTCAGCCTGCGTCCCTGTGAGAGCGGCCGGTCGTCGAGTGTGACGGGCCGGGCAGGGCGGTCGTCGCCGGCCGGGCCCACCGCGAAGCCGTCGCCGTCGCGATAGATCTCGACGCGGGCTTCGAGCCCCTCCACGTAGATCGCTGCGTCGAGCTCGTCGGCGATGATGCCGCGGTCGAGGTCGTCGGGAAGCTCTTTGCACCGGCCACGATTGGCCCCCTGGAGCACCTCGAAATAGGCGCGCTCGTCGTCCTGGCTGTCGGTGCCGGTCAGCAACGCCTCGCCGACCATCTGACGCACCATCGTGCCGGTCTTGTCCAGCGAGAAGCCGTCGCCGAGCGTCGGGACCAATTCGACGGTGATGCGAAGGTCGACGATCTCGAGCTCGGCGCCCGATATCAGGCGGCGATCCTCACCGGCCGGCAGCGGCTCGCCGTCGAGCGAGGTGCCGTTGGTGCTGGCCTCGTCGCGCACCTGAAAGCCCGAGAGTCCGTCGTTGTGGATGGTCAGATGGTGGCCGGAGACCACCCGGAAGGGCAGGCGTATATCGCACTTCGAGCTGCGCCCGATCGTGACGCGGTCTTCGTTAAATTCGACGATCTGAGGCGAGTTTTCTCGAGGCGGATGGATCGTCAGCTTGACTGCCATTGGTATTCCCCGGCGGATAGCAAATAGGCGTGTGGCAATAGACGTGTCGCGACGTGGTTGAGCCGGCGCTTTCGTGGCGTACCGCGTACAGTCTACATCCCGCCAGGGGGCGATTCCGGTCGACTATGTCAGGCTAATCAAATGATGCCGATGAAGCCCAAAAAGACAATAAAGACAAAGACGGCGACTGCGCCCCATAGGCCCATCGATACTAAGCTTCCCTTTTGCTTCTTTGCGCGTTGGGCTTCGTCCTCGCGCAGGTCGCGCGGCTCATCGCTGTCGCCGTGCACATAGCGGCGCGCAGCCTGGAGCTCTCGGCGCCAGAAGGCGCGCTCGATCTCGTTGAGCATCTGGCCGCTGGTGTCGATCTTATAGGAAAGCCGCACGCACTCCTGGGCGAACTCGACCTCGACCCGGGTGTGGAGCTCGGTCATATTCGAAGTCCACCAGCCCGCGCCGGCTCGGCCGCGCTCGAAGCTCGCCTTTTGCAGCGGCGCGTCCTCGTCGCTCACCTCGGCATCGAGCGCGACGCGCTGACGGTCGACGACGCGGTACCCGTTGGCCATATAGAATTCGAGCAGTCGACCGACGGGATCATCGTCGGCGAACGGGCCGTCAAACTCGGCATTCTCGTGGTGGTCGGCCATGGTGGTCGTCGTGCGCAGCAGGTCTCCAATATGTTATTATTCTACGTTGTTCAGGGCTTCTGGCAACCGTGCATGACCATTTGGACTTTCTATGACTCATGAAAATAATGCGGGGTCACAAAAGCGGCGTCTCGTCGCCGCGGGCTTGTCGGTGGTGATGGTCGTCTTGGTCGCACGCGCCCTCCATACTCTCTATGAGGAGGGCGATGCCATGTGCGAGGCGCTCTACCAGCAAGTCGACAAGCTCCCCGGGCCTCGAACTCCCTGCACATCAACCTCTTATGACGATATGTTCACCGCGTTGGTCCAGGTGCATTCGACCTACGATTATGCCGACGACGGGCTCGCCCATATCAGTGTCGACCGTGGCGGAGACGGACACGTCGATATCAACTACGACTGCTCGGTGGTCGGCAAAATGTTGATGCCAGTGACGAATTATCGGGCGTGGAGCTCATTTGGCGCCACCACCGAGATGGCCAAGTCGGGCACGCTGATGGATATCACCAGCGAAGAGACGCGCGTGCATGCGCCTAACCAGTTGGAGACCCAAGCACACCTACAGGCGTATCCCTCCAGTGGTTTGGTCGCCTTGTTTTCGGCGCAGACCCGCAATGACCAAGGCCAACTGCTGTACCGCGTCGATTACTCGCCGAATCGGGGAGTGTTGACGTATAAGCAATTCGACTACGACGCCGCAGGAGATCTGCGACGCGTCGAGCTCTCCAATATCGCCCGCGGGCAGACCACCGCCCACGCCACCGAATATACCTATGAGTGCTGGGATTGAGCGCCTGAGGGGCCATTCCAAGCCCCACAAAGACAGGTGCATCAGGGCGCAATCAACATGCGCTGGCGCTCCTTCTTCTCTTCTTTCTTCTTCGGGACCCGTTCTTCTTCTTTCGGGGCGGTGGGCTCTGCTTTGGCTTGTTGCGAAGACGGCTCGGGCTCGGGTTTGGGCTTGGGTTTGGGCTTGGGCTTGGGCTTGGGCTTCGGACGCGTGCGTCTGGTCGTGGGCTGGACGTCTCGCTCGAGCTCGACGCGCACCTCGGCGCCGGCGTCGGGGCCCACTGAAATCGTCTTGGCCTGGTAGCCGCGGCGCGAAATCTTGAGGTCGATCGGCTCGTCGTCGGCCGAGTCAAATTCGATATCCACCGGCGCGGTACCGAGCTTGTCGTCGCCGCGGTAGACGGTGGCGCCCGCCGTCGATGAGGCGATCTTGACTTCGATGGGTTCGGTCTCTTCGGCCTTCTCGGCTTCAGGCGCCTCGTCCTCGCTGGCCTCTTCATCATCTTCTGCGGTCGCAAGTGCGGCTGCTGATGCGGCTGAGTCCGCAGGCTCGACTTCTCGGGGCTCATCGTCGGCTCGCTCACCGTCGGCATCTTCAGCGGCTTGTGCGACGGCTGTCTGCTCGTCTGTGGACTTGTCGTCGTCAAGACGCGTGACCAGCAGCCAGGCGGCCACCCCGCCCAATACGAGCACTGCCGCGATCAACAGGGCCAGCGCCTTGATGCCGGCCTTGCCGATGCCCGCCTCGGCGATGGCCGCCTGAGTGGAGTTCTTCATCGGCTCGGTCGCGTTGCCCGGATTGACCGTGCGCTGTCCTTGCTGGTTAGCGGCGTGCTGTACGAAGCCGCCCTGGGTCTCTGCGCCGCTAAGTCGGTCGGTCGTCGGCTGGCGCATCTGGCCGGTCTGAGGGCCGTCGACGTGGGCACCGCTATCCAGCGTGCCCGCCTGGGTCAGCCGCGCGGTGGGCGTGTCCGGGCCGAGCATCGGCACGGTGGACGGGTCGATGGCGCTCAGAGCGTCGGCGAAGGCCTCGGCGTCCGGGTAGCGTTGGGCGTGATCGAGGTGCAGCGCCCGGGCGATGACCGGGCCTAGCGGGCTCTCGAGCAACGGCTGGGGCAGGTCGAGCTCGCCCATCGAGTGGGTCTTGACGCAGCGCAGCGGGTGGTTGTCGTCGACGACCGGGGCGCCGGTGAGCGCTTCGACCAAGATCAGGCCCATCTGATAGATATCGTAGGCCGGCGTCACCAACTGTGATTCGATATACTCGGGAGGCAGGTACTGCGGGGTGCCCAAAATCTCGCCGGTCGCCGTCAGTCGGCCTTCCTTAGGGCTCTGAATATGAGCGATACCGAAGTCGACGATGCGAAGCGCCTCGGCGCGCGTTCCCGGATTGGACAAAAATAAGTTCGACGGCTTGAGGTCCTTGTGGACGATATCCGCCTTATGCGCCTCGCCGAGCGCTTCGAGACACGCGATGAACAGCGGCAGCGCCCGCTGAGGCTTCATCGGGCCCTTCTCGAAGATCTGCTCCTCGAGGTCGTGGCCCGACAGCATCTCCATGACGATGAACGGGATATTCTTGTGTTGGCCGATCACCCCGAAGTCGAAGATGTTGACCACGTTGGGGTGCTGGATGCGCGCGGCCAGCTTCGCTTCCCGTTTGAAGCGCGCCAGGATGTTGTCGGAGGCGCCCTGGTCGGTCTGGGTGGCGTGCAGGTTCAAAAACTTAATGGCCACCGGGCGCTCGATATTGGTGTCGAAGGCCTCGAAAACCTGCGCAAAGCCGCCGGCCCCGAGGTGGCCACGGATCTCGTAGCGGCCCGCGACGGTGACGCCGTTGCGGATCTCGACGTCGTGGATGCGGATGGTTTGATCGCTCATCTAATGCCTTAGAATCGGGCAGCACGCGGCAGAGTATTCGACTGAACGCGAATATCTTAACCAAACCTCCGCCCACATGCCAGCCGAGCGCACTTTTTTGAACTTGGCGATTTGGTCCCTGAGGCGACTTCTGTCATACTCCGGTGCAGAACCGTAAACGATTCCGTCTCTGCGCCGAGCCGATGATGCGTCGATTTTCGTGTAGGTCCTTGTGGTCAATCCTCGCCTGCCTGGTGTGTTTTGTGGGCGTGACGGCATGCGATTCTTCGACCTCGGCCGACCGCACCGGCGAGTCGGCCGGCGATGCTTCACCCGAGGACGCCGCCGACGTCGGCGAGGACGCTTGGCGCGATACCGGCCCACCGGATGCCGCGCCCGACCGGGATGCCGACGCCTCCGACGACGGGATCCCCGAATATCCGGTATCTGCGCAGCCCTACACCACTTTGCAGGGGCTCTGGGCGCCGGCGCCGTTATCCGATGAGGCGAACGCGGCGTTCACCTCCGGTGAGCTCGCGATCACCGACATCGACCGCTTCGAGGAGTACGGCATCGGCGTGGAGTTCATCGAAGGCCAGCCCTGGGTCGAGCATAACGAGCTCGCCCCGGGGTTTGTCCCGGGCGACGAAGCCAGTCGCCGAAGCCTGCTGTATTTTTGGGAGTCGGCTGACCCTCAGATGATCGACGAGGAGTCGCCGATTCGCTTCGAGGGCACCACGATTGCCCCGATGGGCAGCACCTACCGGCCGCACAGCCACCTCATCGCCCAGGTCTACGAGGCGCAGGTTCGAAGCGCGCGCCGCATCAGCGAGGCGAGCGGCCGGCCGTTCGACCTGGCGTTTATCGCCGGCGATCTGACCGACGGCGGCCAGGAGAACGAGCTCGGCTGGACCATCGATATTCTCGCCGGTGGGGTCATCGACCCGGACTCGGGCATCGACGACGACCCGATCCCCGGCCCGGGAAACGACTTCGCCGACCCGTTTCGCTCGGTCGGAATCGGCGCCCCCTGGTATCCGGCCGTGGGTAACCACGAGACGCTGTATATGGGAGCCTTTCCGGCGACCGACAGCGTCCAGGCGGCCGCGGTGGGCGACGAGGTGCTCGACTTTACCGATGACTTCCCGCTGATCCGCTACGTCGAAGGCGCCTCCAACGGCTTCCGAGACGCCTCGACGCCGTTCGCCGACGTGGTCACCGAAGGCACCACGCCCGCCGATCCTGCCCGACGCATCCTGGATTTAGGGGAGGTGCTCGGTGCGCTGCACGCCGGCGGCGGTGAGCCCGAGGGGCACGGCCTGACGCCGACCCATGTGCTCGAGGAGCGCGGCTACTATAGCTTTCATCCCATCCCCGGCCGCCCGATTCGCTTCATCGTGCTCGACACGGTGATGAAGGGCTTAGCCAACGCCATGGGCGGCATGGAGCGCGACCAATTCGATTGGCTCGAGCGCGAGTTGCGGCGGGCGCGAAACGCCCGGGAGTTGGTCATCGTCGGCAGCCACCACAAGGCCTCGGCGCTGGCGCCCAATAGCATCGTCAAAGGCGGTGAGCTGCGCGAGTTGCTGGCTTCCTACGATAATGTAATTCTGCACGTGGCCGGCCACGGACACAAAAATACCAAGCAGCTGGTGCGTCCCTCCGGCTCCCACGACCCCGAGCAGGGCTATTGGGAGATTATGTGCTCGTCGACGGTCGATTTTCCCATGCAGTCGCGCATCATCGAGCTTGTGTGGGAGGGGGGCGACTACCTGTCGGTCTACGTGACCAATATGGAGCAGAATGCGGCCGAGGGCACCATGGCCCGCCTCGCTCTGGACCTGGCGGCGGGTCGCAAATACTTCACCGACCGCTCGTACCTCGACAGTTGGCGTGAGCAGCTCGATGTGATGAATCTCCTGCTGCGCTTCAAGCTTCCCGGGCCGGTCGCCGATGAAATCTCTCAGAAGGACTGGCCCGAGCGCATCGAGTCGTTGCAGACGCTCCAGGCGTTAGAGGGCCCCTGAATTGACCTTATTTGCTGAGTTTTAGGACACCGATGAGTGGAACGACGATGAAGTATAGACGTTTGTGGCTGGTTTTGCTGATGAGCGTAGCGCTGAGTGCTCAAGCCTGTGGAGACGACTCCCAGGGTGGAGCGACGAGCGATGCCGGAGTCACGGAGGAGGACGCCTCCGACGTGAGCCCGGATGGTCATACCGAGCCCGACGCGCGACCGGACGCGGGTCCCGACGCCGACGCATCATGGAGCTGCGAGGAGTTTCCGTCCGCCCAAATTGCCCCGACGACTCAGGCCCAGGCGCTGGCCGACGACCCGGCGCGCTGCGGCCAGGCCGACCATAGTTGGATCGACGACCCGAGCCTCGGTGAGGTGACCAGCATCGGACGCACCGAGGATTTTCCGACGCCGCTCATCGAGGGGTTTTTGAGCTCAGAGGGCGTCGAGCCGCCTCGCGAGGTCCGCTACGACGCGCGCGTCGTCCAATATGAGTATACCACGCAGGACCGCGGTCAGAGCGTCCAGGCCAGCTCTATGGTCGCTCATCCGGTCGACTACGACCCACAAGACGGCCCGCTCGACGTGCTGCTATTTCTGCACGGGACGACCGGATTCACCGACGCCTGTGCTCCCTCGGACGACTTTGCCTATCAGGGCCTGGCGGCGCTGATGGCCTCGTTCGGGTACTTCGTGGTTGCTCCAGACTATATCGGGCTCAAGGGAACGGGGGAGGAGACCGGGTTTTTGCACCCGTATTTGGTCGGCCAGCCGACCGCCATCGCCTCGCTCGATGCGGTGCGCGCAGCCGCAAACCTGCCGGCTGAGGAGCGCGGCGACGTGTGCATCAACCCGCGGGTGGTCACCTTTGGCGGCTCGCAGGGCGGCCACGCTGCGTTGTGGGTCGACCGCCTCGCCCCGTATTACGCCGGTGAGCTCGAACTCCTCGGCTCGGTGGCCACCGTGCCGCCGGCCGACATGCTCGGCCAAATGGAGCGCGCCGTCACCGATCTGGTCAACGCCACCGGAAATACCGTGGCTTTTCTGGGCGCGGCCGCTCCCTGGTACGGCTACGGAGATCGCCTCGACGAGGTCTTCACCTCACCGCTCGACGAGGATTTGCCGGAGGCGTTGGGGTCGACGTGCGAGTTTTCAGAGATGGTCGACGAGCCGGAGACGACCGCCGATGTCTTCACCCAATCGCTCATTGACGAAGCCGCAAACGACGCGCTCGCCGAGGTCGACCCGTGGGGATGCATCACCGCCGAAAACGGGCTGACGTCGACCTCCATCGAGCGACTCGGCCCGACCGACGACTCCTACGGGATCTTATTCGTGCTCGGCGAGAACGACGAGTTGGTCCACACCCCCATCGAGAGAGAGGCGTTCGAGGAATTGTGCGGGCAGGGGATGCCGATGGAGTTTCTCGAGTGCGCCGGCGCCGGCCACGGCGAGACGACGTTCTTCGCGCTTCCCGAGATTCTCGATTTTGTCGACGCCCGGATGGCAGGCGAGATCTTCGAGCAGGGGGCGTCCTGCGAGCACAGTGCGCCGGTACAATGCCGTGGTACCCAGTGAAATAGCCTCGTTGGAGGCTCAGGCCTCGTCTTCGGAGGCGACCTCGACCAGCTGCTCGAACATCTCTTCGAGCTGGCTTCGCGAGACCGTACCGGTCAGGCGACGAAGGACGTGGCCTTTGTGGAAAAAGATCAGCGTTGGGACGGCCTCGATGCGGTGGTCGTTGGCCAGACTGGTGTTGTCGTCGATGTCGACCTTGCCCACTTTGACCTGGTCTTCGTACTCGCCGGCCAGCTCGTCGATCAACGGGGCCAGGGCTTTGCAGGGGGCACACCATTCGCCCCAGAAATCAACGACCACGGGCACTTCAGATTCGAGAACTTCTTTTTCGAAATTTGCGGTCGTCAACTCGATTGCGTCGTTGGCCATTGCGGCTTCCTTTTCGGGGAATGACAGATATGCGACTGCGCGCGAGTGCGCCGGCAAAGAGTACCGACCTGAGGCGCAGATGCAACTACATTGTGCGACCGTACCCTACTCGGGGTTGAATTTGTATTCAACTTTTGCGACAGTCGTCGCGGTCAAGTAACAAAATAAGCACTGATCCGGAGGAGAAAATGCGACACTGGATGGGTTGTTGGGCGATGATCGCGGCGATTGCGCTATTGGCGGGTGGTTGCACCGAGGAGAACGCGGCGGCTACGGGCAATGATGGCGGCGGTTGGATCAACGAAGACCCGCAAGTTGGTGACGCTTCGAGCGACGCTGCCGAAGACGCAAGTGCTCCGGAGCAAGACACGGCTCCCGATGAAGACGCTTCCCCGGATGAGGACGACACCGGAGCTGCGGACTCGGGTCCGGCCGACGAAGATACCGGCCCCGTTGAAGACACCGGGCCCACCGAGGACGCCGGCGGCGACGAGTCCGACACCGGCGACACGCTCGACGAGGCGTGCCAGACCAACTCCGAATGCAACGACGGTCAAGTCTGCTGCGCCGATTGGCAGGGCAATACCACCTGCACGCTAAGCGATGATTGCCGATACGGCGGCGCCTGCGAGAGCGAGGATGAATGCGCCGAGGGCGAGGGCTGCTGTGATGTCTTCGGCAATATGGTCTGCTCCGATCGCTGCGGCGACGACGGCGGCGACGACGGCAGCGGCGATCCCTGCACCACCAACGCCGATTGCACCGACGACGAGATTTGTTGCTCCGATGGCTCCGACACCTTCTGTACCACCCGCGACAACTGCCAGACGGGCGGTATCTGCGACAGCGACAACCAATGTCAGAATAGCGAGACCTGCTGCTCTTTCGACTGGGTCGACGGCGACCGCTGCGTGCAGCCCAACTGGTGTAGGTGAGCCGGCTCTTTTGGAGCCGCTGCCTCGACGGCGCCGCCAGGGAAGAACTTGCGACTTGGCGGGGATTCGTTATCTACTAGACGGACAGCGCTGAGGAGTCGGTGCCCCACGGGCACCCTGAGAAGTTGCAGTAAGGAGGTGCATTATGGCGGTAGAAACACGACCTTATGTTCATCTAGCTTCCGACGAACGGCGTGGCTACGCCGATATGACCGACGCTGAAAAAGCGATCATCCAGGTCGCCGTGCAACGCGAGTACGTCTCGCGTGACGTGGTGCTCGACGCCCTCGATGACGATTTCACCAAGACCGATCTACGGGACGCGTTCACCTCGTTATGTGACGAGCAGCGTCTCTTTCGGGTTGGCAACAAGGCCGACCACGTGCTGATCGAGCGCGATCTATTCTGAACGAAGCTCGTCCGAACAAAAAAGCCCCCGCCGAGCGTTTGCGCCGGCGGGGGCTTTTTTGTTGGCTCTATCTATCCGGTACGCACGTGCCCGACATTAAAAATCGACCTCACGCAACAACTGGTTCGTGATGCGCTCGTGGGTGGCGTCGTCGAGGCCGAACGCGGCGACCATATGGCTCAAAAGCACCTGTTCTTCGGAGACGATATCTTGGTCGGAGGCGGCGATGCGTGCGGCCAAATAATAGGTCTCCTCGCGCAGCCAGTCCTCGCCCAGCCGCTCGCTGATGTCACGGCAATACTCGGCGGTGCGTTGCTCCTTGACGCTCGCCCGGGAGCGCTCCACGGAGGTATGCACGTAGGACTCCAGGGGCTCGTCGGCGTCCCAGGAGAGCACCCGCAACGCAGAGGACAGCTCCTCTTCCTCGTCCGGGGCGACCTCATGGTCGACGGCCATCGCGTAGGTCAGCGCGTCGACCAACGCCTTTTCCTGGTCCGGCTCGATCGTCGAGAAGTTGCGGCCCTGCAACATATTCTTCAAAGCGGTGATGATACTCATCGTGGTGCCTCGGCGTGCCAGATTGATGAATGTGCGTGCGCTCAGCTTAGCGCACCCTGGGCGAGAGCGCGAGCCGGACGATATCGGCCGGCGCCGTCCTATTCGTCGACCTCGGTCAGCGTGGCGCTGATGTCCATGATATAGACCTCATTCTCGCCGCTCATCTCCGAGTCGACACCGGCGATCAGCCAGATCGTGCCGTCCGGCGAGGATTTGATCGGTGTGTCATGGGTGTGGTTGCGGGTCATCGGGATATAGCGATCGTAGACGTCGTCGCAAGATTCTGCGTGGGCGAGGTCGCCGGCCACCGTCGCTTCGTCGCCGCCGACGCTACCGTCACCTTTTCGGGCGTTGAACTCGATGCGCTCCTCGCTGTGGTTGGTCTTGCGGGCCGGCCTCCAGGTGTGGGCGCCCAATTTCAGATAGGCTTTGTGGGCTTCGGCGCCGGTGCAATCCTCCGGATAATTGGTGGCGTAGGTCACATCGAAGTTGATGCTGTAGACGGTATCCGGCTCGACGCCGTCGTCGGCGGTGAGCTCACGGCGAATGAACATGAAGATGTCGATATCATCCGCCGCATTTTCTCCCTTCAGATAATAGGCGTAGGTGTCGTCGTCGATATTGCTGTCGTCGGGCAAGGGGCGTACGCGCTGCTCGAATTCGACCAGCGACTCGGCGGCGACGGGAAAATCGGTGACATCTGCTTCCCAGCCCTGCGGGCTTCTCTCGAAGTCGTAGCTGACCTCGACCACGCTCGGTTCGAACGCATCGGCGTCGGTGCCGGCGTCGGACTCCTGTTGCTGGGTCTCTTCGTCGTCGCTGCTATCACCGCAACCAACGAGGGGAGCCGCCAAAAACAGGGCGAGGAGGCTGCACATATATATACTGCGATTCATGATTCGGCCGGGGGTGTGTGGGGCGTTTGGCTGATATTTCCTATCATACCAATGGTGGAGGAAAAAGGCATATGAGCCTCCACATCATGGGGTTGACGGACGACGCGCCGGGGGCACGTTTCACTCACACCGCCGGATGAAGGGCTCGCGCTCGTGCTGGCGGCGTCGACCATCACTGCAGTCCAACCCCCATCCCGGACCCACTTCCAGGAGGCATCATGCGCTGGAGAACCAACCAAATTCCACAATCGCTTCAAGAGGCCGATCCTGAGGTGCGAGGCCGAGCATTGAGCATCGCCGAGCGGATGGTGCGTGAGGGCGAAGAGAAGGCGCGCGCTCTCTTCGAGGGGCTCGAGCGCGCTCAAAATATGGGCGAGTCGGAGGCGACCGTCACTCGCGTGCCCGCCGATCGCGAGTTCCATGTAGTGCCCGCCGAGCAGGGCTGGGAGCTTCGCGTCGAGGATGGGTCCGCGCCCTCCAGAGAGTTTGGCACCCGCGACGAGGCACTCAGCCACGGCCACGACAAGGCCCGGGAGGTGCAGGGCAACCTCTATATCCACAACGCCGAGGGGCGCCTCGAGGAGATCGTCAACTTCTTCGAGGAGGAGTCGATTCGCCTGGGCACCGCCGCCGGCGAAGCCGGTGAGCTGGACCAGCCCCCGGGTTAGCGCGTCAGCGGCTTGTATTTGATGCGGCTGGGCTGGCGGGCGTCCTCGCCCAGGCGCCGCTTCCGGTCGCGCTCGTAGTCCTGGTAATTGCCCTCGAACCAGACCACCTGCGAGTTGCCCTCGAAGGCCAGGATGTGGGTGGCGATGCGGTCCAAAAACCAGCGATCGTGGCTGATGACCACCGCGCAGCCGCCGAAGTCCTCGAGCGCATATTCGAGCGAGCGCAGCGTGCCGACGTCCAGGTCGTTGGAGGGCTCGTCCAACAGCAGCAAGTTGCCGCCGGCCAGGAGCGTCTTGGCCAGGTGGACCCGGTTTCGCTCACCACCCGACAGCGTGCCGACCTTTTGCTGCTGGCTGCCTCCGGAGAAGCCGAACGCACCCACATAGGCGCGCGAGTTGATATCGCTATCGCCGATGCGCAGGGTGTCTTGGCCGCCGGAGACCGACTCCCAGACCGATTGCTCCGGGTCCAGGTCGTCGCGCATCTGGTCGACGTTGGCGAATTCGACGGTGTCGCCGACGACGATCTCTCCATCGTCGGGCTCCTCTTCGCCGGCCATCATCCGGAAGAGCGTGGTCTTACCGGCGCCGTTTGGCCCGATGATACCCACGATGCCGCCGCGGGGCAGGTCGAAGCTCAGATCCTCGATGAGGAGCCTGTCGCCAAAACCCTTGCTGATATGCTCGGCGCGCACGACCACATCGCCCAGCCGGGGCGCCGGCGGGATGTCGATGACGTGCTTGTGGCTGCGGCCCTTTTTCTGCAGGTCGTCGTAGTTGCGAAGCCGGGCCTGGGAGCGCTCGGTGCGCTCCTCGTTGCTCAGCTTCGACCACGCGTACTCCTCGGACAGCGTCTCATAGCGCGCGCTTCCCTCGCGTCCGCTCTCGCGCAGGCTCTGCAACTTCTGCTCGAGCCAGGCGGTATAATTGCCCTCGAAGGGCAGGCCCTTGCCGCCCTCGAGCTCCAGGATCCACTCGGTGACGTTATCCAGGAAATAACGGTCGTGAGTGACGATGATGACCGTGCCCTCGTAGTCGCGCAGCGTGCGCTCCAGCCAGGCGACGGTCTCGGCGTCCAGGTGGTTGGTGGGCTCGTCGAGCAACAACAGGTCGGGCTTATTGAGCAGCAGGCTGCACAGCGCCACCCGGCGGCGCTCACCGCCGGACAGATGCTCGACGCTGCTGTCCCCGGCGGGCACGCGCAGCGCGTCCATGGCCACATCCAGCGTCCGGTCGAGGTTCCAGCCATCGACCGCCTCGATCTTGTCCTGCAGGTCGGCCTGCTCGGCGATCAGCTTGTCCATCTCGTCGGGGCCGACCTCGGCAAACTTCGCCGAGACCTCCTCGTAGCGATCGAGCAGCGCGCGCACCCCGGCCACACCCTTCTCGACGTTCTCACGCACGGTCAGCTTCGGGTCGAGGTTGGGCTCCTGGGGCAAAAACCCCACATTCGCATCCGGGTCGACCCAGGTCTCCCCGTTCACGTCCGTATCGATGCCCGCCATAATACGCAGCAGCGTCGACTTACCCGCCCCGTTGGGGCCGACCACGCCGATCTTCGCCCCCGGAAAAAACGACAGCCAGATGCCATCTAGAATCTTCTTTCCGTCGGGGGCGGTCTTTTTGAGATCCTTCATCGAGTAAATGAATTCTTTTGCCATCTCTGTATGCCTCTATTTTGTGAAAATTCGGTTGGAGGATGCGGCAAGATAAATGTGCAGTCACTTGAATGCAACGGGGAAACGCTCGATGAGGTGTGGAATTCCGGGGCGCTGAAGTCGCGGAGTCATCGGAGGACGCGGAGTGACTGTACGCTGGACACGGAGGAGCTGAAGACCACGCGAAGGCATGCGATAGGCGAGCGTCACTACCTCACGCCAGCAGCATCGTCGCGCATTGCCTTCTCGAGCTTGGCGGCTTCTTCTTCGGTGATTCGAGTATGTTCGATGACCTCACCGACCAACGTCCGGCGCGCCGCGGGTTGGCCGAGATACCGGCTCTCCGACAGCACATAGCGCAATACCAACCATTCCGAGCGCGGTTGGCCCGCCGAGCGTTGGGCCAGTTGACGGACCCTGGCGCGACGGGTCGTCGACTGGTCGGTATTGGCGAAGTGCCACAGGCTGGTAGTCAGTGCCGCCACGAACATCGCGGCCAGCACGAGGGCGACGCCTCGGAGGAGCTTGCTCGACGCACTTTCGACCAATCGGCCTGCCCGCACGACCAGATGGGCGATTGCGGCTCCGGCGACCAGGCCGCCTGCATGCACGGCGAATGAGAGGTCGGGGTGCCATATCGAAAGGAGTAGATCGAGACCGACCCAGGCGGGCAGCGCGAAGCGGCTGATCCGTCTGTGGAGGCCGATCATCTGATCGTGCCGGGTCCACTGCAGGTAGATGAGGGTGGCGGCCAGACCAAACACTCCACCCGAGGCCCCCACCATCAGCGCCGGCGGGTTTATGAGGGCTGTGGCGGCCGTGCCGCCAAGGCTGCTGATCAGCAAGATGACCAAGAATCGCCACGAGCCGAGGTAGCGCTCGAGCACCTGCCCGAAGAAAAACAGCCCTGCCGAGTTCAGCAACAGGTGGATCAGGCCGCCGTGCAGCAAACTGGAAGTGAAGATGCGGTCCCAGCGGCCTTCGGCGACCGATGGTGCCCACCAAGCACCCATGTCGAGCAATAATAAGGAGGAGGTGGTGGACAGCCCCAGGACGTTCTGGCCGCCTGCGGCGACGACTTCGACGGCAAAGACAGCCGCCAGCAATCCGACCCCGGCGTAGGTGACCGGGCTGTTATTCGTGTGCCAGCGGTGCACCCGGTCGGCGTCTTGCCGACTGTTGGCGAGCACCTGTTGGCCGCCGGGAAGAGCACCAAGCCGCCCTCGGAGCGTGGACATGAATTGCGCGCAGGTCGCCCGGTCTCGAAACGCCGACTGCTGCAGTGTATATTGCTCGTCGCTGGACAGCAGTACCACCAACTCCATCTTCCACATCTTCGCTTCGTACAGCCGCTGGATGTCGTCCAGCGGTACATCGTGCACTTTACGGCCAAAGAGCATCGGCCCGGGAAGTTGTACCGTCTCGTCGGTCAGTACAATCTTTCTGGTTCGAAAACGCAGCCACAGATATGCGAGGCCCATCGCCCATACTAGCGTCGACGCTATCCACCAGAGGCCCATATTGCCGGCGGATGGGCCGAACGGCTCGAAGATGAACCCGACCGCGATCATGCCGATGCCCAATAAGAGCGTCACCGCCGCCTCGACGGCCTTCATCGTCGGCGACAGGTCGAGTTCATAGGTCTGGGCGTCTGCGCTCGCGGCCGGTTCACTGGAGGTGGGGGGCGGGGCGGATTCATTCACTTCGTTAGTCATATGCGTCCACAGGCAGGCGATCGCGACGGTTTAATTCGGGGCCCTCAGAGCCTCCGCATCTCCAATGACTCCCACTCATCATACAGCGCTTCGAGGCGCGTCGACACATCGCGCAGCCGGGCGTTGAGGCCCTCAATTTCGTCGGTGCGGTTGGCGTACAGGTCGGGGTCGGCCAGGGCGGCTTCGATCTCGGCCTTGTCGGCCTCGGCGGCCTCGATGTCGGCCTGGATGGTCTCGAGGCGTTGTTTTTCGTCCCAGCTCAGGCCTTTGCGCTGGTTGGTGGGTTGGCTCGGCTCGGGCTTGGACTTGACCGGCCGCTTTTGGCGGCGGGGCGACGGGGCGTTGGAGGCGCGTTGGGCCTCGATTTTGGCGTCGCGTTGCTCGCGGTAGTCGTCGTAGTCGCCGTAGTAGCGCACCAGATTGCCGTCCTCGAAGGCGCAGATGCTGTTGCAGACGCGGTTGAGGAAGTAGCGGTCGTGGCTGACCACGAGGATGCAGCCTTTGAACTCGACCAGGGCGTCCTCGAGGGCGCGCAATGTGGCGATGTCGAGGTCGTTGGTGGGCTCGTCGAGGATGAGCAGGTTGGCGTTCTGGGCGATGACGCGGGCGAGCTTGAGCCGGCGCAGTTGGCCGCCCGAGAGCGTCTTGACCGGGGTCTTGAGCATCTTCTTGTCGAAGAGGAACCGCCCCAAAAAATCGCGTTTGTGGTGGCGGGTGTCGCCGATCCAGACGTAGTCGCTGTCGCTGAAGGCGTCGTAGACCGGCTCGTCGACGTCCATCTTCATGCCGGTCTGGGCGAGGTAGCCGATGCGGGTGTGTTCGCCGACTTCGATGATGCCGGCGTCGAGGTGGTCGCGGCCGACGAGGATGTCGAGCAAGGTCGACTTGCCGCAGCCGTTGGGGCCGAGGATGCCGATTCTGTCCCCGGTGGCCACCGAGATATTGACGTTTTCGAGGATCGGGGTGTCGCCGTAGGATTTATAGATGCCGCGCGCCGACAGGATTTCGATGCCCAACGACGGCCCGTTGGACATGACGATGTCGACATCACGCTGGGTGTTGCGAGGTCGTTGGTTGCGGGCGCGCTCGATCTCTTTGGCGCGGCTCTTCGAGGCTCGCCCGCGGGCTTTGACGCCGCGCTCGAGCCAGTCGAGCTCCTGTTCGAGTAGCTTCTTTTCGCGCTGCTTGGTCTTGCGGCGCACCTCGGTGCGGTGCTCCTTTCGATCCTTATACTCCTGATAGGTGCCCGGGTGGCTGTGCAATCCGTCGGGGGCGACCTCGATGATCCGGTCGGCGATCTGCTCGAGGAAGTATCGGTCGTGGGTGATCAGGAGCACGCCGCCGGGGAAGCCGCGCAGCCATCCCTCGAGCCACTCGACGGTGTCGGGGTCGAGGTGGTTGGTAGGCTCGTCCATCAACAGCAGGTCGGGGGACTCGAGCAGCGCCCGCGCCAGCGCGACGCGTCGGCGCTGGCCACCGGACAGCCGCTGCATGGTGGCGTCGATGTGGTCGGCCAGACCGAGGCGCTCGAGCACCTCGTCGATGCGCCGCTGGCCGTCCCAGCCGCCCAGGCTTTCGATGCGCTGGCGCAGCTCTTCTTGCCGGGCGATGGCCTCGTCGAGGTCGTCGGCCTCCTCGATCTGGGCAGACAACTCCTCGTAGGCCTCGATGGCATCTCGCAGCGGACGCACGGCCTTGGCGACCAGCTCGCGCGGGGTTGCCTGCGGGTCGATCGCGGTTTCCTGGGACAGGTGAGCGATGCGCGCACCATTTCTGAGTGCGATCTCGCCGGAGTCCGGCTCGTAGCGGCCGATCAGGATGCGAAAGAGCGTCGTCTTTCCGATTCCGTTCGGCCCCAGCAGAGCGACCTTCTCGCCGTCGTCGATCGCAAAATCGACGTCGTCGAAGATGACGTCGGCGCCGAAGGACATCGATAAGTTTTGGACATTTAGTACGTTCATGTATTTCGGACAACGTATCGGGGCGCGCCAACCTTCCGGCGCGCGACTTTCGCACGCATGCGGGCGGAACGCAAAGAGGTCGGCGGTCGCTCGACGACGGTTCACGAGTGCTGATCATTTGGTTATAACCCACTCGTCAGTGGTCGCCCGTTATTGGAGGAGTGATGCAGCTCGACGAGCTGATCGAAAAACTACGCAGTCCCGCCGCCTATCCGCACGAGGTCGACGGCGAAATCGTCGTCCACGAGACGCATATCTCGGTGGTTTTTTTGGTGGGCGACTTTGCCTACAAATTCAAGAAGCCCGTCGACCTCGGCTTTGTCGATTACTCGACGCTCGCCAAGCGCAAGCACTTCTGCGAACGAGAGGTCGAGCTCAATCGCCGGCTGGCGCCGGATGTCTACCTGGGCGTGGTAGGGTTGTGCGAGTCAGGCGGCCAGCTCCAGATCGACGGCGATGGTGAGCCCGTCGAGTGGGCGGTCAAGATGGTGCGGCTCGCACCACAGGACACGCTCGAGCACCGGCTGGCGTGCGAGAAGGTCGACGCGCCGACGATGCGCGGGCTCGCCGCCCATATCGCCTCGTTCCACCAAGACGCGCGTGGAGGCGAGGACGTCGCGCGCTACGGCCAATTCGACGTGGTCGCGGGTAATGCCCGCGAGAATTTCGAGCAGACCGCCGATCATGTCGGTGTGACGGTCCACCGCGACGTCTACGAGCGGGCGCGCAATCTCATCGAGGCCGAACTCGAGCGGCGCAAAGAGCTCATCGAGCGACGCGCTGAGGAGGGCGTGCCCCGGGATACCCACGGGGACTTACGCCTCGACCACGTCTACTTCGACGACGGCAAATTCACGATCGTCGACTGCATCGAGTTCAACGACCGGTTTCGCTACGCCGATCCGGTCGCCGATATGGCGTTCTTGGCGATGGACCTCGAATTTGCGGGCCGACGCAAACTCGCCGCCGAGTTTGCCGACGCTTATTTCGCGGCATCCGACGACACCGACGGCCGACAACTCCTCGATCATTATATTGCTTACCGGGCGGTCGTCCGCGCCAAGGTCGAAGGCATCCGGGCCACCGACAACGAGGCGGACGAACCGGTGCGCAGCCAAGCCAGGCGCAAGGCTCGCGCTCATTGGCTGCTCGCGCTCGGACGCCTCGAGACGCCCGAGAATCGACCCGCCATGGTGTTGGTCGGCGGGCTGCCGGGCACCGGCAAGTCCACGGTCGCCCGCGAGCTATCGGAACGGGCAAATTTCGAGGTCATCGACACCGACGTCGTCCGCAAGGAACTCGCCGGCCTCGATCCCGACGAGCCCGCTCGCGCCGAATATGGCGAGGGTATCTACACCGCTGAATGGTCCGAGAAGACTTACGCCGAGTGTCTGCGGCGGGCCGAAGAGCTCTTATTCGAGGGTGGGCGCGTCATCATCGACGCGACGTTCAACAGCGACGAGCGACGGCGTCTCTTTTTGAACAGCGCGCGCGAGTGCGGCGTGCCGGGTCTGTTTATCGCCCTGGAGACCAGCGCGGAGACCGCCAGAGAGCGCTTGGACGCTCGCCAGGGCGGGGTGTCCGACGCCGACTGGCAGACTTACGAGGCGATGCGTGAGGCCTGGGACGACGCGTCTGACAGAAGCGCCCGGCAAACCGTGCCGGTGTCGGCCGAGGGGCAGGTCGATGAGGTGGTCGGGCGGGTATTGGGAGTCTTGGAGCGCCGGCTTCCCAGCCGGCCTTAGCCAGCAGAATGCTGGCGCTCGTCAAGGGCATCCTCCCAAACAGAGAAACACAGATGCCTCGATAAATTTTTGATTTGAGAAAGTCGAGCAATAACAGTTGTTTGGCTTTGTTTGGTTCTGGTTTTTTAAGCGAGGGATACAAAAAGTACGCAACGAAAATCACGTCTCTGCCGAAAACCTATATGAGGGTTCGGTGAAACTCTCGTAAACCAAACGATGCACAGAGGCGAGGCGATGACTACAAAATCAGAGCATCTAGGGTGGTACTCTCGCGGTTATCTACCGCATTTTGACAGCGATACGCTGCCGCAATCTATCACGATTCGGCTCAATGACTCGCTGCCCGATCATGTGCTGGAGAAAATGCAAGAGGAGGCGAAGGCGGACGAAGATCTAGAAAAGCAGATAAAGATTGAAGAGTACCTCGACGCGGGGCACGGCGCGTGTTGGCTCCAGCGGCCTGATTGCGCCCAACTCATGGTTGATACGCTGAAGTTTTACGACGGAGACCGTTATCGGTTGCAGGATTGGGTAATTATGCCCAATCACGCTCATGTGTCGTACGATCAGCCCCACAAGCCGATGGGAAAGATTTTACACGGATGGCGTTCGTATTCGGCCAACGAAATCAACAAAATGGTCGGGCGCACAGGACGGTTGTGGCACCGTGGATTCTTCGACCGTTATATCCGAGATGCCCAGCACTTCTTCAACGTGCAGTGTTATATCTTCTTGAATCCGGTGAAGGCGGGATTGGTCGATGATCCGTTTGATTGGCCTTGGTCGAGCATCCACAAGCATACGTCGGTGCGTGCGTCGTTGAATCGATGGTATGAGCAGTGGAAGGATGAGTTTTGGGATGTCTACCGGGGATGAATGGAGCGCCAGGATCCTGCTGGCATGGGCCGGCTGGGAAGCCGGCGGTCCTGTGG
>CAYLTX010000026.1:0-56164 GCA_964386725.1 uncultured Bradymonadales bacterium
GCCGACGTCGCCGGGCGTCTTCTGATCGTACCAGGCGCGTTTGAGGGTCGGCGGCTCGTCTCCCCAGGGGTAGATGCGTCCGTCCGTGCCTCGGGCGGCCTTCTCCCACTCGGCCTCGGTGGGCAGCCGTTTGCCGGCCCACTGGGCGTAGCTGTTGGCCTCTTCCCAATTGACGAAGATCACCGGGCGGTGGGGCGTTTTGTTGGCGTCGTTGAGTTCGGCCCACTCCTTGGACGGCTTGCGGCCGGTGGCGTCGAGAAACGCCTGATACTCCGCGGCGGTCACCGGCGTGCGGTCGATATAATAAGCGCCGAGGGTGACCTCGCGCTGGGGCTGCTCTTCGGGGCGAGCGTTCGGGTCGTCGTCGGCGCTTCCCTGCAAGAAGGGGCCGCTGGGCACGGCGACCATCGCCTCGGTCTTGGCCTCGGGCGTCATGACCAGCGCGTTTCGCACCGCTTTGATATTCTTGAAGCGCCGCTCGGTATCCTTGGAGAGCATCTCCATGATCACCCCTTCGAGCTCGCCGGAGACCTCCGGGCGCAGCATGCGAACCTCGGTGGGCGCCTCGGAGCGAATGCTGCGCTCGGTGCCGGTCTCGTCGCGGGGGTTCGAAGACAGCGGCAGCTCGCCGGTGAGCATCTCGAAGAAAATCACGCCCGCCGAGTAGATATCAGACTGTTCGTGGGACTCGCCGCGCAGTTGCTCGGGGGCCTGATAGGGCCGCGGCGCACCGCCTGTGACGGTGTCGGTGGCCTTCATCCCGACCAGCGTTCCGGGCCCGAACTCGAGCTCGTCGAGGCTCTTGACCTTCTCGTGATGAGCCAGACCGAAGTCGGCGACCTGCAACAGCGGGAATCCCTTGTCTGCTTCGGCGCCGATCAGGATTTTGGTGGGCATCAACTGGCGGTGGGTGACTCGATTGGCGTGCAGGTATTCGAGCATGGTCAGGATTTGCAGCGCGAATTCCAGCGCGATTCCCACCGGCAAGCGCCCCCGACGAGCCAGCATCTCGGCCAGCGTGATGCGTCCGCGCGCCTCCAGGATCATGGCCGGCGTGTCGGCGTCCTCGACCACTTCGACCAGGTCGACCAGATTGGGATGTTCGAGGGCGCCGAGGAGTTCGGCCTCTTTGTTGAACTTGCTGCGCACAGTGCGATCGCGCGCTGCAGCACGACTGAGCCGTTTGATGAGCACCGACCGGTCACCGTGCAGGTCCCGCCCCACATAGAGGTAGGGATTGTCGGTGCCGGGCAGGTTCCCGCCGACCTTCCAACGCTCGCCCAACAGGCTCGGCGCCTCTGCGCCAGTGGTCGGCACGACATCGCCGAGCGCCGCATCGCAGCGTCGACAAGCCTCGTCCTCGGTTAGATTTCGGGTACCACAACTCGAGCAAATGATCGTCGCCATGCATCCCTCAGTGATTCTTTGGGGTTCGAATCGTTTCGGCGCGGCACGTCTTACCAAGTACTCTCCACCTAACGCGAAGAGACGCTAAGTTCAACAAGCCAACTCCGAAAAATATCCACCGGTTCACCGCGCTATCGCCTACAACTGTAAATCGGCGGTATACCATTCCGTGCTCGAGCCCTTCAACGAGCGTAAGTGCGCAGAATATATGACGCACAGCGTCATAGCAGACGCACGTTTGCGCCTTGCGCAACCGAATGTCGGGCACTATATGTGCAGACTAGAAACGAAGCCCCAAAGATTTATTCACGAGCAGGCTTTGTTCAAAGAAAGGCTTTACTCGTAGGTGAGGTACAGGGCCTTAATCATAAGAGCGGGCGAGCGCACCCAGCACGCGCCGGCCGCGCAGTGGAGGATGCAGTGGATCTGTTCAACTACGCCAGCGAACTCAAATACGGTGAGTTACACCTGAAGGTCGACGCCCAGATCGAGCTTCGCGCCATCGTCGCCATTCATAACCTCGAGCGCGGGCCGGCCATCGGCGGCTGTCGCTTCATCGAATACGATAGCAGCGAAGAGGCGCTCCAAGACGCGATGCGTCTGGCGCGCGGCATGACCTATAAGGCGGCGATCAGCGGGCTGCCCCACGGCGGCGGCAAAGCGGTCATCGTGCGCCCCAAAGGCCTCACCGAAGAGCAGCGCGAGCAAATCTTCGCCACATACGGCGCCTTCATCGACAGCCTCGCCGGCCAGTACATCACCTGCGAGGATAGCGGGACGAACGTCAGCGATATGAACCTCATCCACGAGCACACCGACCACGTGCTCGGCTACAGCGCCGAGCACGGCGGCTCGGGCGACCCCTCTCCGTTTACTGCATTCGGGGTGCGCCGCGGCATCGAAGCGGCGGTCAAGCACCGCTACGATCGCGACGATATGGCCGGCCTGCATGTGGCCGTCCAGGGCGTGGGCCACGTCGGCTACTATCTGGCCCGCGAGCTCCACGATCTCGGCGCCAAGCTGACCGTGACCGACATCAACCAGGACGCCATCGATCGCTGCGTCGACGAATTCGACGCCAAAGTCGCCGCCGCCGACTCGATCTTCGACGTCGACTGCGACATCTTCGCCCCCTGCGCGCTGGGCGCCGTCCTCGACGACGACACCATCGGGCGGCTCAAATGCGACATCGTCGCCGGCGCCGCCAACAACCAGCTCGCCGAGAACCGCCACGGCCAGATGCTCGTCGAGCGCGACATCCTCTACGCCCCCGACTACGCGCTCAACGCCGGCGGGCTCATCAACGTCGCCCAAGAATTCCAGGGCTACGACGCCGAGGCCGCCCGCGAAAAGGCCAGCAAGATCTACGACACGATGCTCAACATCTTCGAGCGCGCCGAGCGCGACGAACTGCCGACTGCGGTGGTCGCCGATAGCATCGTCGAAGAGGAACTGTACGGGTAGAGAGTGAGAAAGTGAGAGAGTGAGAGAGTGAGAAGCAAAAAGCTTGACCAGACGGCGAGAACACGCTAGATCCCGACCCGCAACACTCGGGGCCATAGCTCAGCTGGGAGAGCGCTAGAATCGCACTCTAGAGGTCAGGGGTTCGACCCCCCTTGGCTCCATATCGCACACAGAGAAAGCCCGGACGGTTCATTCCGTCCGGGCTTTTTGTTGTTTCTTGGGATCTGATCAGATGTTAGCCGAGCCGACACCCGCAGCACCAAACCGCGGCCAAGGCTGTGTATCTCCGCCCGTGACAAGCTCGATCATGACCGGATCTGCATCGCTCTCGAAGTCGGACAGCGCTTCCAACCGGTGCACAAACCCCTCGCGTCCGCGCTCCGACTGCACTTCGAAGCGCTCCCAAACCTCCTCGGGCAACGCCTCGAGGATCCGGCAGCGCAGCAGGATTTCAGTGCTGCGATGCATTCCGGTCGGCTGGTCCTCCTTTGACTCCCACTTCATCACCGACTGATGCGACGTCATCGCGCACAGCTCAGCGAAATCGCGAAGCGGCAGCTCCATCCAGTGACGCACATAGCGAACTTCGCTCCCCGTCAACGGCGCCGGCTTGTGGGCGAGTGCCCACAATACCGCTTGGCGCAAGCGATCGGGGGACAGATCCAGCGCCCAGTCGCCCCGAACCCTCCGGAACGGAGCGTTTCGAATGAGCACCGGAAAGCCGGGTAGTCGCGTAATATATTCAGATTCGGTTTTACGTTGCATTGCGGCTCCCTTGGCTACTTCGTGGTATCGATAACGGTGATAATCAACATGTCTCCATCAAACGATACGATGACACGCAAGTCTCGGTCTTCGTCCATCGTCTCGCCGCGCACGGCGTAGTTCCAGGCCTGATACGCCTCGTCGTACTTGTCCTTTCGCTTTTCGTGCCAGCCATTCCGAAGGACGTACTCCACCTCGAGATCGTTGACTTTCCGTTGAACGCACCTCTCTTCGGCATGAACGGTAAACCGGAATTGATCCGCATCGAGGTGCTCCTTAACGACCTCTAGCAAATTGTCGAGCTTCTCCGGTCTCGTCATGCCTTCGCCTTGCCTTCCTTGCCTAGAACCCATGGTACTTCAGTTACCACAACAGTCAATGGGACATGGTTCATTCCCGACATTGTCGCTAGTAGTCCGACACAGGGAACATGATTGTTTGAGATTCACTCAGCGTGTCGAGGTCGAAGGCGTCCGAGTGAGGCGATGCTTGTTGTATCGTCGAAAAAGGACGCCAAAGAGATCGACTTGCTGAGTGGGTCTCAAACGTTCAGAATCGCTACTACGCCTTGAGCATAAGTAGACACAGATGGCTGCAACGTTCGAGCGCGTGTTGGACAAGGCGACGCGACGAGGCGATGTCGCAGGCGCATCGTCGAGGAGCGGCAACGCAGTCCAGCGCGCTCTCGACGCGCAGGCGAGTTGTCTATTTGTGCTCAAGGCATAATAATACCTGTGCTGATATAGGTGACACGAAGGCTCTCTCTTAACCACAGGTGCATATTTGGGGCGGCAAAGAAATGCCTGGTCATTGGCACAACCGACTGAAGAGCATGCGTTTTTCGTTCACCTGTTGGTGTGACGAAGACCCCGACGAAGTGGCAGCCGCCCTGCTGCACGACTACGCGCATGCGCTCTCGAAGCAAATCCCGCTGGTGCTGGAGCGAACGGATAACGAGCTCACCGTTGAAGGCCCCTTTCGGTATCAAGAAAGAAAGGCTCAAAAACTATGGGCCGGCACAGGTCCCGAGACGTGGAAGGGCCCTCCCGATATAAGGGGGATTGCCTCTGCTCAGATCTCCGTTGAGGCCCAAGACAAGACTGTACGGACCGACGTCGTTCTGTCTTTCGGGGAGTCGATGCCAGGGGGAGTGATCTTTGCCTTGTTTGTTACGGCGTTCTTCGCTGCCGCAATCGGACTTGGTGAAGGCTTTTTGCCCGGGCTATCTGCCTTGTGTGTGGGTATTTTAATCACGGCCCCTCTCTGGTGGCTGTTTCGCGTGCTTACTGCACGGCAACTCCGCAAGGTGCTCGTACGGCAAGCGAAGAAACACGGTCGTACGTAGAGGTCAGGGGTTCGCCCCCCTTGGCTCCACTTCGAACTACAAAGAAAGCCCGGACGGTTTTAGCCGTCCGGGCTCACTTTGTTTCTTGGCCTCGGATTCAGCGGCTGACCACTTCGCGATGGATCTCGCCGGCAAGACCCCCAATCTCATTGCTCAACTTGCCAAGTTGACTGTTGAAGCGATCCGCTTCCGACTGTGTCGCTGCGTTCCCGTTGACAGGTGAGAACATGCAGCACTAACGCGCCCTACGCCGTTCACCTTCTAGGTCTTCACCGTGTAGCGCTCTGAGCACAGCTTCAGGCTCGCGGTCAACAATTTGGAGAAGCGCCCTCGCCGGCCCTTCCGGCTGGCGACGCCCCTGCTCCCAGCACCGCAGCGTGTGCACGCTGATGCCGACGAGTACGGCGAACTCCTCCTGAGTCATCTCCAGACGGCCTCGAAGCACTTTGACGTCGGGCGCATCGACTTCAATGGTTGTCGTCTCGAGTTCGACCTCGCCGCGAGCATGGGCGATAGCTTCCTTCATGCCCTCGATAAGTTCTTGTCCGATGTCGCGTTTCATCTCAATCTCCCGGCAGCAGGGGTGGGGTATTGTCAGCTCTTACAGGCATCCTTGAGAAGCTTGGTGAGTTGCTTGAGCGTCGCCTTTTCACTATCCGTGAGACTGTCCTTCTGCGACTTAGAGTACACCGTCAGAAGGTAAAGCGGACAATCTCGGTCGATGTAATAGTAGCCGACCCTAACGCCCCCGCTCTTGTCTGAACCGCCGACACCCCAGCGCACTTTGCGCACACCGCCGGTGCCTCGAATCACGCGCCCCTTCTCGGGGTGTTGCGCGATGAAGTATTTGAACTCCTCGAGCTCGTCGTTGGTCATGCAACTCGCCGCAGCCCGCTCGAACACCTTCGTCTCGGCGATTGTGACCGGTTTATCGACCATCGAGTCTCCAAGAGGGAAACAGACGTTGTGCAGACTTTATTCTAATGCACTGACTTAGTTAGTCAACGGAACCATCACCAGGAGGTCGTCCTCCGAGGGTTATTGGAAATATCGGAATGGACCCGCTGCGATAGAGTGGGGGCACACCGGGGGTACAGAAGAAACTTTCGATCACCTCATGCTCTGTTCTAACGGCGATTTCACCCCCTGTCACGTTAGCATCGCACTCTAGAGGTCAGGGGTTCGACCCCCCTTGGCTCCATACCACACACAGAGAAAGCCCGGACGGTTTGAAGCCGTCCGGGCTTTTTGTTGTTTCTTGGCTTTGGTGGAGAGACATGAGCTTGGCACCGTTGTCTGGCGCCGGAGACCCGGTCGGGAGATCGCAGAAACCTCGATCGTGGTTAGAATCCTGCTTAAGCAGACGTGGATCCCGGCTGTTGCCGGATAAGTACGAAAGAAACCTCTCCAAACGAAGGGCAGCTTCATGAACGCGACACTCAAGGGGATTGCCCTTGGCATCGTTGCCGTGCTGCTTCTGGCCGTCGCGACCTGGCTGATCGTCGTCTACACCGGGCTCTACAACGTGGCAGCCTCCGACTGGCACGCCGACCCCGTCCGGTGGACGCTCGACACCACCATGCGCAGCTCGGTCGCCGCTCGCGCCGATGAGATCCAGTTGCCGGAGACGTTTTCAGAGGAGCTCATCGCCGAGGGTGGGATGCACTATTCCGAGACCTGCGCGCACTGCCATGGCGCTCCCGGCCGCGACCCCAGCGAGTGGTCAAGGGGTATGAGGCCTGAGCCACCGCTGCTCACAGAGGCTGCCCCGGAGTGGTCCGCCGAGGAGATCTACTGGATCGTCAAACATGGCATCAAGATGACCGGAATGCCGGCCTTCGGCGCGGACCACGAGCCGGAGGAGTTGAAGGCCATCACCGCGTTCGTCGCCCAGCTGCCGGAGATCACTCCCGAACAGTACAGGACCATGACAAGCGGAGGGGACCATGGTGGCGAATCGGGACACTCACACTAGGTGGAGGAACAAGAGATGTCGTATATTCGCTTTGGGCTGATGATCCTCACCTCCACCGTGGTGATGTTCATTCTGATGTATCTCAACACGTACGCGTGGGAGCACCTCTTCTTCTCGGAGACGCGGGCGTATATGGCCATCCTGATGGGCGCGACGATGGCGATCATCATGTTGGGTTATATGCTGGGGATGTACTCGAACAAGCGCCGCAACATCGCGATTTTTGCCGGCGCCGTCATCGCGTTCGCGCTGTCGCTGTGGCTCATCCGAAGCCAGTCGACCGTGTCAGGACCGAGCTATATGCGCGCCATGATCCCCCACCACTCGATTGCGGTCATGACTTCCGAGCGATCCCAGATCCGGGATGAGCGCGCGAAGAAGCTCGCCCACGAGATCATCGCCGCGCAGCGTCGGGAGATTGCGGAGATGCGATATCTCATCGCGGACGTCTCCGAAGGCAATGTAGCGAACGAGATCTACCAGGACCCGCCACCGAAAGTCGGCAGCGTGCAGGACGCTCTGAACAACACGCTGATCTCGACGCTCGACCCCGCACCCGTGCCTGAAGCAGAGGCCGACCGCCTGCTCGAGACCGGCCCGCGTTGCACGTTCAACCGTAGCCCCGAGGCGCACCCGATTCTGTGGGCCTCCAGAGAGTCGGGCGCCGCGGCGATGAAGCTCAACGGCGTGCTTGTCGGCCTCGAGTCCACAGGTGAGTCGGACTCCGGCGAGCGTTTCATGGCCGCCGGTATGACTACGACGGTGCGACAACTCCCCGAGGATGAGGCGGACTGGCGCTCGGACGCGGAGCTCGTCTTCTCTCTCGAGAAGGGGCTGAAGGTCGGCTACCGCGGGTTCTGGGACTGTGAGGCCGAGTGAAAAGAGCGCCCTGAGCTGGACAGAGATGAGGCTGAGGCCCCTAGAATGGGGCTCGTCGGGGAATGCACTTCCCTTACGCTTCCCTTACGTCGGCTCACGCGTTTGCGGAATCGGGACTGGTCGGGGAACCACCAGTTACATCTTGCGAGCAATAATCGAGATGCTCCCCATATACTGCTCATAGCGGCGAAAGCAGGCTCGCATCGCAGTGACGCGCCGAAGTGCGGAGGGACTGGTAGCGACGTTGAACATGAAGCGAGCGGCACCGAGCATGCCTTCGTCAGCCACAAGGCGCTGGGGCTCGAGTAAGTGCATCGGCCGATGCTCCACAACCTCGACCTCAAAGCGGGCGTCTTCGAGCAATTCGCTCCACTCGGTGGTGGTCAACGGTCGGGCTCCGACACGGATCGTCTCGCGCAGGGAAGTTTCGATCTCGTCGCGAGTCACGTCGGCCAAATCGTCCGGACATAGGCAGAGCTCGTGAATACCATAGTGGCCTCCGGGGCGGAGAATGCGATAAGCTTCCTCGACGATGCGACGCTTTTTTGTCGCCGTCTGCATGGTCAACATGGCTTCGCCAAAGACCACGGTGGCGCCGTCGGCGGCGAGCCCCGTATCCTCGGCCGTACCCTGACGAGCGACGTAGCTCGCGGAGGCCTCGCCGACGAGTTCACCCACAGTCTGGACCGCCGCCTGGTCGCGATCGACGCCGGTATATGCAGCCGGACCTCGCTCGATGACCATCTGCGCCGTGTGCCCCAGCCCCGGCGCAAGCTCGACCACCTCGTCTTCGGCCCCGATGGCCAGCGCGTCGAGCATCGACTCGGTCAACTCCCGCCCTCCCGGGCGAAGCACCCGTTTTCCGAGCCGTGCCAGCAGCCAATGACCGGGCATCCTTGCCATATCCAGATCAACACCCGGGGCTTCGTCGTTCCACAGTGCCTTCACCATATCCGTTCTCCTTTAAACTGAGAAAACCAACCTTGAAAATGATAATAGTTTTCAATTTCAAATCAGCGATGATCTGGATCATACCCCTGCCAGAGCATCTTCCCGTGGACCCACACCGTGTCAGCCCCGAACTGGCACCTTAGAAACGGCAGGCCTCACTCAGGCTCAGGTCGCAACGAGAACCAGATGCCGACGACGGTCGGGCTCCCCACACGCGCAGTTTTTGTGATGAAATCATGTCGAAGTTGCCTCCTGTTCACCGGCGTCGTCCGACTGCATCGATTCCAGCCAAACCTCAAAAGATCGTCGGTGGCGTTTGAGCCACAGGTATAGTCCGCTGAATGGTCTGAGCGCCCATTCGACCGGTAGCATCGCACTCTAGAGGTCAGGGGTTCGACCCCCTTGGCTCCATCTCGCACCCAAAGAAAGCCCGGACGGTTTGAAGCCGTCCGGGCTTTTTTGTTTCTTGGGGCTTGGTCAGGTGTTTACGGCAGCTCGACCAGGTGGGGCACGGAAGTATCCCCTGACACGGAATCGTTGCCGAGTTGACCGACGGCGTTGTCACCCCAGCAGAATACGCGAGGGTCGCGCTCGTCGGTCACCCCGCAGGTGTGTCCCACACCGGGAGCCAAGTGCCGGAATCGCAGCTCCTCGTCGAACGCGGTGCGGTGTACCTGTTCGCCCGGCCGTGTGACCGAGTCGGTCGACGGCCCCTCGAGACCCAACTGCGAGTTGTCGTTGGCGCCCCAGCAGACTGCGCGACCGGCATCGGTAATCGCACACGTGTGAAGCTCCCCGGCGTACAGCCCCTCGAACGAGAAGTCTCCGACCACGAGCGACGGCTCCACGTGGGAGGTCTCCTCGGTCGACCCTACCCCGACCTGTCCATCTGCATTGCGACCCCAACAGTAGGCATTGCCACCGTGAACCAGCATGCATGCATGCTCTGAGTAGGCGGTGAGGTCGACAACCGGCTCTCCGGTCCAGTCGCCCGGCTCGATCTTTCGAGGCGTGTCGGTACCTTGATCGCTCCCCCCGTTGGCGAGACGCCCGAAGTCGTGCAGCCCCCAACAATACACGCGGTCTGCGTTGGTCGAGGCACACGTAAAATCGATACCGACGGCAACCTCGATAAAACGCTCCACCGAGTGCTCGAACGCGCTTTCGTCGACCCGTTCGGGGGAGTTATACATCTCACCTTCACCGGAGCGGCCGACGCCCTGCTGTCCCCTAAAGTTCGACCCCCAACAATAGAGCTCACTGTCTCTACTCAGCGCACAGGCGTGGTCATACCCCACCACGACTTGGGCGAACCTAGGCGAGCCGTCCGGAAACTCGACTCGGGTCGGCGACAGCACCGGGTCCAAGGAATCGGGGTTGGCGCTGCCGCCGTTATTACGCCCCCAGCAGTACACGGCGCGGTCGACGCCGATGGCGCATGTGAGCCGATGCTTTGAATCGACCGTCTCGGGCGTTGCCATGAAATAGGTGCCAGGCATTTCGACCGGCACAGGGGTCAAGCTGGGGTCCTCGGTGGTCTCTCCGGTGCCGAGTTGGCCTTCTGCGTTGCGCCCCCAACAATAGGCATCGCCGGCGGCCCTAAACGCACATGAGAAGTCCTGCCCGCTGGTCACGACCAGCTCGTTCTCGGCGTGCGGCCTCACGTCAGGGTCGATTTCGACATCCGAAGTGTCGTGCTCGATGTTGGTGTCGGCGTCTCCAGCCGGCGACGAGGTGTCCGTGTCCGCCTGGTCGCCCGCGTCACGACTCGGAAACTCCTCGCCGGGCTGCTTACAAACGCGCGTGCGCTGTTCGCCAGGCACGGGGACGCACCTATAGCCGTCGGCGCAGTCGGCGCTCGTCTGGCAGCGAAAGGTCTGGTCGACGAGTTCGAGCTCGGTCTGACACGCTGTCAGCCCCAACACGATCAAAACAGCCGCTATCCACCATCGCTCAACTTTCACTCTACACTCCTTATCGTCGCCGTGTCTCTTCGATTCCATCACTGCAGTCAGCGCGATCATCAAAAGCGCCCGTCGATCACAAATCCGGCCGCGTCGGTTCGGGGGCCGACCGTGATCGTCGGCTCATCGTCGGCATCGCCGGTCACTAGCAAATAGGCTCCGGTGGCCGCCGCCAGGCCCCCGACGATTCCCATCGACAAGCTGATGGTATCGAGGGTGTTGGCCGAGCTCTGATTTTCGTAGACCTTCGACTGCTCGATATTGGCGACCCGGCCCTGGTCGTCGAACTCGGCCTGCTGTGGGCTGACCTCGTCGCGCAGAGCCTCCGCCCTCAGGTGAAGACCGACGCCTCCCCCTACCAGCGCGAGCCCTCCGACGGCCGCGATCCACCCGAGCGTATTCTCCCCGCCGGCATCGGCTTGCGCCGCTGGCGGAGTCGCTGCGGAGTCATCGGTCGAGCTGGCCTCCCCGTCGTCCGGCTGAGTCGTCGACGACTCACCTTCGTCTACTTCGGGTGGCGTGGAATCCCGTTCGATGGTGTCGGCAGGCGCGTCCTGCGTGTCGGGCGCCGGCTCTTCGGCCTGGCAGTTTTGTTCGAGCTCTTCCCGGTATTGCTGGGCCTTCGCTTCGAGGAAATCGGCCGACGGTTTCTCGACCTTCGGCGCCGTAGAGACCTTTTCGAAGGCTTCCCTGGCTTTCTCACAGCGCCCCATGAGTTGATAAGCACGCCCCAAGTTCAGGTAGGTGATATTGAGTTCGCCCATATAGAGCGACTCCTCGAGATATGAAACCGCCTTCGTATAATCCTCCTCGCCGATGGCCCTGACCGCTTCGTCGTTGAGCTCGCGCTGCTCTTCGAGCGGGGCAGACGCCACGACCCTGCCGCTTGCGGGCTCGCTCTCATCCTGACTGAAAGTGTCCGCCGGGGCCAAGGTGAGGCTCAAGAGGATGGTGAGGCTCGAAATGATGACCGAGAAAAAGGATTGGAGCACGGTAGACTGCATGGAACGATGGCTCTATCGGAAGGTAAATGGTGACTCAAAACGAATTAAACCCGTTGAGTCAAGACACTAACGCCGGTATACCAATAGTGCCCTCCATCTGCAATTCTCTGGGCGGAGCAACATGGTCTCTGACACCATGTTCTACTGCACGGTTTTTGGCCGTCTCTGCTTTCTTGCGGAGCAACATGGTCTCTGACACCATGTTCTACTGCTTTCTTGCGGAGCAACATGGTCTCTGACACCATGTTCTACTGCAATGATGTCGAAACAATTGTGACTCTCAATATCGTTCCCTTTGTCGCTCTTGTCGCTCGACTGACCACGCTCGTCACGGCAGCTCGACCTCATGAGGCACGGCCGAGTGATCCGACACGGAGTCGGTGCCAAGCTGGCCGACGGCGTTGGTGCCCCAGCAAAACACGCGCGCTTCGTGCTCGTCGGTCACCCCGCAGGTATGTCGCACGCCGGCAGCCAGGTGCCGAAACCGCAGCTCCTCGTTTGACGTTGTGCGTTCGATCGGCTCGCCGGGCTGTAGGACGGGGTCGCTCCCCGCCCCCTCCAGACCGAGCTGCGAAGATTCGTTGGAGCCAAGGGCGTGTTTCGTCCGCGATTCGCCGGACGCCCGCCGCGCGGGATAAACAGCCCTGAGCTTCCCGAGTCGCTCGTCCGCGGTGATGATTGTTTTGGCCAAAAGTGCGGCCCAAAACCAGACATCCTCCCTCTCCCTTGGTCAGCTTAAGGCTACAACGTCACTTCCCCCGCGGCGCCTCGACTTTGCCTCGGGCCTGTCCGCCAATGCGGTGACAGAGCCGTGCACTTCTTCTATGGTATCCGAAGTGACTCGACCGTCCTTTCCAACCAGCCACTCGTCGTTCAGAGGAACGCATGACACAAACGATTCGGCTCGGACCCTTCGAGGTCGGTGAGCGTCTCGGCGAGGGTGGAATGGGGGCGGTGTATCGCGCACGTCACTGCGAGACCGGCGTGGTAGTGGCCGTCAAGCTCATCCGGGGTTCGATGGGAGAAGACGCGCGGCAGCGGTTTCACCGGGAGGTCCAGGCCCACGCGGGGCTCCTCCACCCGGGGGTGGTGTATTTATTCGAGTACGGCGTTGTTTCCGAGGAGGCCGCCTTGGCCTCTGGACATGAGTTCGTCGCCCAAAGTCCCTTCGTGGCCATGGAGCTGGCCGATCGCGGCACAGTCAGGGAGCTGTTGCCCCTGTCGAGCTGGAACTCCGTGCGCGGGATTCTGACCCAGGTGCTCGACGCCCTCGCCTTTGCGCACGCTCGCCGAGTCATCCACCGCGACCTGAAGCCCGAGAATCTGCTGGTCTTTGGCGACGTCGGCGAGCAGCCACGCATCAAGCTGGCGGACTTCGGGATCGCCCACGCCGTCGGCCAAGAGAGCGAGCATACCACCCAGGCGCTCTCGTCGACGTCGGGGACGCCGTTTTATATGGCGCCGGAGCAAGCCCACGGGCGATGGCGCGAGTACGGGCCGTGGACGGACCTGTATGCGCTGGGGTGTATGGCCTGGGAAATGGTCTGTGGCCATCCCCCATTCAAGGGCAACAGTGCCGTGTCGACGATGCTCAAACACCACATCGAAGAGCGCCCGCCGCTGGCCGCGCGCTTTCCGGTCCCCGACGAGCTCGAGGCCTGGATCCACCGGAGCATGGCCGTCGATCCACGGCACCGATTCCGAAGAGCCGCCGAGGCCGCGCGAGCCTTACCGGGGGCAGTCGATCCGGCCATCCGGGCCTCGACGAGGCAATCGGGCGTCGAGCATGTCGGTACGCTCGATACGCTCGACAGCCAGTTGCAGGACGACGTCGGCCTCGCAGATACCATCGGACCGACGCTCGCCGCGACCAGAATCGAGTTCGCCGCCCCGACCGTGCAACGTCAAGGCTCAGCGCCTCTAGGCACCTCCGAGCCACGACAGCCAGGGTGCGCGCCCTTCGCGGACCGAGACCAACCAGCTCAGCCCATCCCACCCACCTGGAAGACCGGCCAATTCGAGGACCTCCCTTCGCTGCTTGTTGGTACGGGGCTCGGGCTTTTCGGGCTGCGCGAGACACCCTTTGTCGACCGCGAGGCCGAACGTGACCAGATCTGGCAGGCGCTCAGAGAGGTCGAGCAAACCGGCGAGCCGCGCGTGGTTCTCATCGTCGGCGAATCGGGCGCCGGAAAGAGCCGGCTGGTCGATTGGATGACAACCCGCGCCCACGAGCTTGGGGCAGCGAACCTGCTTCGCGCCGTCCACAGCGCCGGCGTGGAGAGGCTGGCCGAGGGTCTTCCGGAGATGGTCCGCCAGGCAGTGCGCGGCCACAGACTCGCCCGTGGCGAGTTCTACGAGCATCTCCTCGACACACTCCCACCGCTGGACGACGCCGAGATCGACCACGAGGTCGACGCGCGGGCGCTGACCGAGCTGGTCTATCCCACCGACGACAACGCCGAGACGGTCGACGGCCCGCGCTACCGTTTCTCGAGCCAGGGTCAAAAGGCTGCCCTCCTGGCTCGATTCATCCATCGTTTCGGACACCAGCGCCCGCCGTTGGTGTGGCTCGACGACGCCCAGTGGGGCGATTCCGCGATGTTGCTGACCAAGCACCTTCTGGAGAGCTCCCTCGACCGGCCACCGGCGCTTGTGGCGGTGACGCTGCGAGCGGATGTATTGGCCGAGGACGAGTCACTTCGCGATCGGGTCGAGACACTGACCGCCCACCCGTGGTGTGCGTGCATCGACCTCGAGCCGCTCCAGGCTGCCGATCACCGCGAATTTGTCGGGCGCATGCTCCCCCTCGAGGAGGAGTTGGCCAATCGGCTCGCCCAGCGCACCGAGGGTAATCCCCTCTTTGCCACTCAGCTATTGGGACACCTGGTCGACCGCGACCACCTCGAGGCTGCATCCGACGGATTTCGATTGACCGAAGGCATGTCTCTCGACCTACCCGACAATATCCACGCGCTTTGGATCAGGCGCTTGAGGCGTCTGATCGCCGACATCGAGACCGCACAGCCCGAGTCGATCTGGAAGGCGATCGAGACGGCCGCCGCGCTCGGCCGCGAAGTCGACGCCGCCGAGTGGCGGGCGGTCTGCGAGGAGCTCAACATCGACATCTCCGATAGGTTGCGAGACGTCCTCGTCGCACGCGGGCTGGCTGCACGCACCGATCGGGGTTGGGCATTTGCTCACGGACTATTGGTCGACAGCATCGAGCGCCGCGCACGGGAGAAGGGGCGCTGGCAGGAACACCACCGCCGCTGTGCCGAACTTCTAGAGCGAATCTATTCCGCTCAACCGGCGCAGACTGCCGCCCGGCGCGCCGAGCATTGGCTGGAAGCCGACGAGCCTGAGCGGGCGATCGCGCCGTTGCTCGAAGAAAGCGATCGGCTGAGGCGAACGGGCAATTCCAAGCGCAGGTGCGATGTGATCGAACGGCGCGAACGGGCCCTCGATGCGATCGGCGCCGCCGACGACGATCCGCGCCGTATTGAAGACTACATCATCCTGAGTTCGGAGAGAATACTCGGCACATATGGGCTGCAAAAGGGGGGATCGAATGAGATTCTGGAGTCGATGGTTGAAGCGCGCAAACAGGCAAAGAGGCACGGCAACGACCGCCTGGTGGCGAAGGCGTGGAGGATGTCAGCGATGGTCCTCCGCCAGATGGGAGATCGCGCAAAGGCCCGCCTATTCGATCAACATGCGGTAGACCTCGCCCGCGACTGCGGCGACGAAGATCTGCTCCTAAATGCGCTGACTGGATTGGGCTGGACGGAGGAGTTCAGCGGAGAGCTTGACTCGGCAGAAGCTCGGTTTACCGAGGCGCTGAGGCGCGCAACGAATGCCGGTGGTTATCCCTATTGGGAGATGGAGGCGCGCCGCGGCCTCGCCTGGAATGCCGTCTCGCGCGGAAAGCACCGACGAGCGACAGCGTTGTTCGAAGGCATCGTAGAACAGAGCCGTGACGCTGGCTATCGCTACATCGAGGCGAGTGCCCTGAACGGGCTCGGAGAGATCGCTCGATACCGCGGCGACTCCGAGCGAGCACGTTTCTGCTACCAGCGTTATCGGGAGTTGTCTCGGGAAGTAAATCGCGCCGCCGATGTGGCGGCCTCTTATCTCAACCTAGGGCACATCGAGTTGATGGCAGGTCAGTTCGACGCCGCCTCCGAACAGTTCGTTCAAGCCCAGAAGCGATTTAAATCCATTGGCTTAGAAGGATCTGTGGTTCAGGACCATTTCCGCATCGTAGGTCTCACCTCAGCCGCCGGCCTCGAAGAGTGGTCGCAGTTCGACAGCATCCTCGAGTCCTACGCCGACGGCTGGCCGGAAGGTGCGAAACTGGAGGTAGACATTCCGTGGCTGTTGGAGATGGCCGGCGACTACGCCGCGAACAGTGGCGAACGCGAGCGCGCCAGCCGCGTCTGGGACTTCGCTCGCGAGCTCTGGGAGCGCCTCGACAACGAAGAGGCCGCCGAGCGACTCGCAGAGAAGCTGGGTGGGTGAGGGCATACGCACGGCAGTGTGAGGGTGCACCGGGGGCACGAAAAAAGCGCCCCCGAAATCGAACCTAATCGGCTTCGACCACCTGAGTGGTGCACTCCAACATGGTCTGTGGCACCATTCAAGGTGCGCTTTGACGTCGGGGCTTTCTCCCTTCGACGCGCGCCTCACTCTTCCTCGACGATCATCTCGTGGTAGCGCCTGAGCAGGGTGACGACGCCGTCCATCGTCTCGGGGTCGGTGTCGGGGCCGGGGCGCAGCACGACGACCTTGGTGTCGAAGAGCAACGCGCGCGCGGGTAAATCGACCTTCTCGAGGACCATGCGGGCGTCGGCGCGCTCGGGGGTGTCGTGGATGACCGTGTCGATGCGCGCGCCGTCTCGGTGATAGGTCTGGCGCACCTCGCGCCGGTCGCTGGTCTCGACGGTGCCCGCCTCGTCGCGGGGCTGCCAGCCGGCGCCCTCGATGACGGTTAGTAGGCCCTGGACGGAAAAGCGGTCGCGGTCGCCGGCCCACCAGTCTTCGACGGGAATCACCACCGCCCGCTCGACCTTGTCGGTGAGCGATTCGGCCGTCACTCCCTCGCTAGAAAAGTGCTCGTAGAGCCAGTAGCCGCCGCCCAAAAACGCGGCGAGCACCGCGACGGCGACCGCCGCCACCAGCCACCTGCGTCCTCCACGGTCGGCGTCTCGGCTCAGCATCTGCTCGACGCCGAGCATCGTCAATTCACTGACCTTTTGGTCTGTCTCCCTTTGATCCGTCTCCTCGTCTCGCCGGTGGCCACTGCGGTAGTCATTGCCCGTAATGGCCATCTCCCGAGACACGTCGACGTCGAGTTCGTCGGCGTCGACGTCCCCGAGGGCGAGCTGCGGGCGCTCGGCCCCTCGCGGGCCGCGGGTGTCGGCCCGGCTCTGCTCGGCGGCGTCAGCTCGGAGCGCGGCGACCGCTGCGTCGTCGTCATCATCGACGAGCGGGTCGCCTGATGTGTCACCGAATTCGACCACGTTCGGGTCGATGACGTCGCTGGACACTCGGCCGTCGTCGTCGAGTTGGTCCTCTTTGGAGTCACTGCTCATGATGGTTTCTTGGTCTCCTGGTCTTCTGGGTTCTCGAGCTGTGTTTCCTCGCCCGGCTGCAATGGCCCCTGTGAGTGGTTGCAGGTTGGTTTCTCGGCCGCTGCTGTTTCACCCTCCAGCAATGGCCGCCGTTAGGCGTTGGAGATTGAGCTTACCCACAATCCTCGAGAACTCGTAGGTCACAAACCAAGAAACCAAGAAGCCAGCCGCCGCGACGGTTGACCTGGGACTCGCCCCGCCTAGCTTTGCAGTGACCTTGTCCGCGAGCGCGACTCGCCCGGACCTGTGCCATTCATCCACAGTTCAACGAGGAGGTAACACCGTGGAATTCTTACTTTTGTGGCTCATCTGGTCGGTGGCGGTCTGGTTGACGGCCACGCTCTTGCCGGGCGTACACGTCAAAAACTTCGGCAGCGCCATCCTCATCGCGGCTGTGTTCGGGGTGTTGAACTTCATCCTGGGCTCGATTCTCTTCGCCGTATTCACGATTGCGACGCTGGGGCTGGCCTGGCTGCTTTCGTTTATCACCCACTGGATCATCAACGCGATTATCCTCAAGCTCATCGACACGTTCACCGACAGACTCGACATCGACGGCGTGGCCTGGACACTGGGCGCCGCCGCGGTGATGGCACTTTTGGGCGGCATTGGTGAGGCACTGCTCATTAGCTAATGGTGTGACACCGAAGTGAGATTCAACATTCGGCGAGGATAACGCCGCCAGATTCGAATGCGAACCCCGCAGGCGATGCAGCGCATCGTCGAGGAGTGAGCGTCGAAGCTGGTGGTGTTAGACCGGTGAAGGTGAATCGAATCTCGGTGTCACACCACTAACGCTCAACGCTCGCGCGGCCTGAGCGTGTGCATATCGAGCACGGTTCCGTCGCCGCCGATCGCACGGTATCTGAGCCGGTCGCGGCTGAACTCGAGCAGTTGCACGTGGTGGGCGGCTTCGGCATAGCCCGGCTGTCTCAAGTACCAGCGGTCTTTGGGGGATCGCTGGCCGACGCCGAGGCCGCCCTCTCCGACATAAGTCACGCCGGTCGGGTCGTATTGGTCGTTGCGAATGGGGACCGTGCGCTTGAGCGCGTGGCCGTCGGATTCCAGGACGAGGTCGACGTCGTGTTGCTCGAATAGCGGCACCCAGTGGTCACGCGCCGGGCCTGCTGACTTGACCGCCGGAAACGCCGGGCGGTGGTAGCTGGTCAGAAGCCAGCGCGAGTCCCGGGCGTCGGTGAGTTGGGCGGCCAGCCAGTCACGTTGGTCGCCGGTCAGCGCCGTGTTGGTGTCCAGGGTGAGTAGAGTGACGCCGTCGCCAAGCTTGGTTCGGAAGTAGTCAGTCTTCACCCCGCCCGGAAAGCCGAATACCTCGTCAAAAAGCGGCCCCTTGCTCTCGTGGTTGCCCCGCACCGGAATGATCGGCAAGACCCTTCCTTCGGATGTGGTGGTCAACTGGTGGTCTTCGAGCCAGTGATTCCACAACTCCCACTGTTTGCCGTCGACGACGTAATCACCGCCGTGGACCAGGGCGAGGATGTCGGGATCTTCCTCGAAGATCGTGCTGATGCGCTGGTTCATCGCGCGGCGATTGGCTCGATTCGAGCGCGAGTCGCCGCCGGATAGGAGCTTGAACGAGGCATCGTCCGCCGGAGCGGTGACCACGTGAAATTCAGTGGAGACGCGTTCGTCGCTGACCACGGTGAAATAATAGGTCGTCGACGGCTCGAGGTCGCGCAGAAAAGTGTGATGGTAGCTCGGCTCGACGCCTCCATAGGCGCCGTTGAGCTCCGCCTCGGTTCGATGCGCGTAGGCATCCAGCTGACCGTGTCGCGGCTCGGTATCATAATAGACGGCGTTGGCTTCGGAGCCGCGAGTCGTCCAAGAGACGATCATCTCGTGGGCGGGATCTTCGAGCCAAGTCACCCGAAGATGCGGCGGATCCGTGCGATTGTCCGTCCACGTCGAATACTCTGGATGCTGGGTGGGACCACAAGCCAAAATGAGCGCCCAGGCGCCCACGATCAACGAAAGGACCGCGATACTACGACGGTACTGCATATATTCGTTCCGATACTGCGAGATGAGAACTAACCCTGATTTCTCACGAGCACCTCTACCGGAGGCTCGCAGAATGCGCGATGCTCGTGCCGAGACCTGCTCGACGATGCTCGCATCGACTGCGCGGCTCAGCCCTTCGCCTCCCACATTCTGCTTCACCCCGGGGTGGGTGTCGTGTGAAATGCAGGCTAACTGCCGCTTTCACAGCAGAACAACCCCATAATACACTTCAAACATTAGCTTTTCCCAGCCCATTCCATTTCGCCCGTGTGCTGGCCGCAGGTGGACGTAAGTGCATCGGTGGCCAGATTATCACCGTAGGCTTGATTCCGCTGAATACCGTGGCTGCCGATCTGGCTAGAGATCCAGGGCCGGTCGAGCGCTCGGCTTTGTCGATCGAGATATGTGGGGGCGACGCGGCATGAATGACCGGAGAAATAGCACTAATTCCGCTTCTGCGCGCGCGTTGCGTGCCCTGGTGAGTGCCCTGATCGCCGTCTCGCTGGTGGTGCTGCCGGTGTGGAGTGTATGGGCAGAAGATCCCGGCGCGACCGAATCTCCGGTGGTCCGCGCCGAGAACGTGCACATCGCAGAGCCCTACGAGCTGCCGCAGGATTTCGACCCGGGCCTGTGGCCCACGGCCGCGGCGATCTTTCCCGGAGTGCTCCTGCACGGCACCGGGCTGTGGCTGGCCGGCGACGGGGAGGCCGCCTATAACCTGGCGCGCATCCAGGCGCTCGGACTGGTGACCACGACGCTGGGCATCATGGCGCTCTTCGGCACCGGCGCCTCCGGAGACACACTCGAACTGATCGTCTATCCGGGCCTGGTCGGCGCCTCGGCGCTGATCATGCCGTGGTTCTTCGATATCTACGGCGCATCGGTGGGCGGCCGACAGGCCAGCGCTCGCGACGCGCTGGCCCCCATCGAGGCTCGCGCCGGCTACGCCTATATCTACGATCCCGTCTTCGACTATAACCACTTCAGCCACGCCCAGGCAGAGGTTCGCCTCGAGCCGCTGCGCCTGGTGCCCAGTGCCTTTATCGCGGTCGACGACGACAACCAAAAGCTCCGTCTGGAGGGGAATGTCCGGCTCTTCGGCCCACGCTCGGACGGTGAGGATGCCCGGCGCCAGCGCCGCGCCGACGGTTCGTTTCTCGACGTCGAATCGGGAGTGACTTACTACAATTTTGGTACCGAGGACTTCGAGTCGATCGTCCTCGAGGCCGGCCTCGCCGGACGCTACGACATGCGCCGGCTCAGCCCATCGTTGCGTGGCTCATTTGGCGAGCTCGCGCTGGGCGCGGGCAGCCAATTGATGGGCTACGGCACCGACGACACCCCCATCGGCGAGGATATCAGCGCATTGCTGCTGATGCGCACCGCCTTTGGCGTCTATTTCGGGCCCAGCGCGGCGCGCTATGGCGAAGCAAAACTCTATTATAACCACCGCCGCGACGGCTTCGTCGCCGGCATGGGCCTGAACACCAACCTCGACGGTGTCGTCGGCCACATCGGTGCCGAGGGCTTCTATTATTTGAGCCCGAATTGGGGAGCGTTCGCCGATATCAAGGCCGGAGCGTCGTATATGGGCACCGCCGGCGTCATCTTCCGCTACGGAGGCTCGTAATGAATCCGACCATGTGGCGATTGGCGCTGGTGCTCAACTTCGTGCTCGTGCCCGCCCTAGTCTCACCGGGGTGTGTGCGCACCGGCGAGGAGCGTGCCGAGCTCGACGAGCGGGTGGGCAAAGCCGACGCAGAGGGGGTGCGCTTCGAGGTCGCCGAGGGCCTGGCCGCGGTGCATCAGGCGGCGCGCGGCCGGCTGGTGCTCTGGGCGGGAGCGCCCAGTTTCGAGCTCGAGACCCAGTCTCAGCCCGGCGCGACGACCGACTGGGAGATCACCGTCCAAAACGTGATGCCCGACGCCGAACTCGTCCCCGTCGACGAGGACGACGTCAACTTCAAGGTCACCGGCCGCAAGCAATCCGACCCGACCACAGTCGTCTTCGGCGTCGAGTTGCCCGCCGGCGAAACCGCACGCATGCGCATCGCGCCGCCGGACGCCGACGAGGCCGAGCCCTACCGAGTCGCGGTGCTCAGTGACATTCAAAACGCCGTCCTCGAGGTCGGCGACATCTGGGCGAAGATCAACGAGGATCCGTCCATACGCTACGTCATCTCCACCGGTGATATCACTCAGAGCGGCCGAATGGAGGAGCTGGTCTTCTTCCAGGAATCCCTCGGCGATCTCGACGTCCCCTACTATACGACGCTGGGCAACCACGAACTCGGTGAGGCGTCTCCGGAGGGCTTTCACGAGCTATACGGCCGGGGCAACTTCCAATTTCAGTTCAAGGACGTCTACTTCACCTACCTCGACTCGGCCTCGGCGACCATCGATCCGATCGCCTATGACTGGCTCGAGGAGTGGCTCGAGCGCGGCGAGGATGCGACCCACATCTTCTTGACCCATATCCCGCCCATCGATCCCGTCGGGACCCGAAACGGCTCGTTTCGAAGCCGCAACGAGGCGATGAAGCTGCTCAGTATGCTCACCAAAGCGGACGTCGATCTCGGTCTCTACGGCCATATCCACACCTATATGGCCGACTCCCAGGCCGAGATCCCCATCTATATTTCCGGCGGCGGCGGCGCGCTGCCCGAGAAATTCGACGGCATCGGCAGGCATTTCCTGACCGTCGATATCGACCCGGATGAGGGAATCAAAGAGGTGGGTCTGGTGCGCGTCGGCGAACCACCAGCGGACCTCACGGAGTGAGCGCTGCGGGCGAATATGTCCGCCGTTCCATGACAGCCACTGCGGCCTGCGCTAAAAAGGAGACACGCATCGATCGCCGCCCACGTCTCCCAAGCCCCACTCTCCGCCGTGAAACGAAAATTGCTCGTCATTCGCCACGCCCATACCGAGTCCGGCAGCCCCGACCACGCCCGACAGCTCACCGCCAGGGGCCGCGGCGACGCGCTGCGCGTGGCCGCTCGCATCCAGCAGCTGGGATGGACGCCCCAGAAGGTGCTGTCCAGCGACGCCGCGCGCACCACCCAGACCGTCGAGCATATGAATGAGGTCTTCGAGGCCGACGTCGACGTCACTTATACCAACGACTTGTATCTGGCCGACGTCGACAGCGCGCTCGATGAGTTGTACGCCCTGCCCGACGACGTCAGCGAAGCTGGCGTCATCGGGCACAACCCCGGCTGGCAGGAGCTTGTGCGCTGGCTGTGCGGCGTCGCCGTGCGCATGAGCCCGTGCACGGCCGTGCTGCTGACCGGCTCCGGAGACACCTGGGCCGATGCGCTCCAGCAGAACCGCTGGGAGCTCGAAGAGGTCATCCGGCCGGAGGCGCTTTGAGGGCAGGCGAGCTATGGTTCAACTCGTCGACGTATTGAAAGCCGTGTAACTACGGGCATTTCCCCGCGTCGTCCTCTCTATGTGCTACAATTGTGCTGTAACTGCTCATATTACGCATCTCAACAGCTGGTTGGGGCGCGTCCGCTCTGTCGGCGCCGCGAAGGCTCTGTCCTTCGCCGTAGCGTGTTGGGGTCGCAACCTCGCAAAGTCTACAATATCGAGAGCTTCAGCAGCCCAAAGCCTCGCAAACCCGCACAGAATGTGTTTCGTCGGGGAACGTACTTCCCACACGTGGGCTTGCTGTTCTTCGCCCAACGTTGACGGTTTATCGTCGAGACAAATCACCGCGTCACAACCACCGCGCTTCGAATGATGAGATCAACTTGCGGAGGCAAGGCTCGCTCAGCGTCTCGATTTCGCCTGTCGCCTAGTCGACCAGCACCAAGTCGCCAAAGTTGCGCCTGGGGCTTCGGTACGTCAAACTTGGTCCGGTACTCACGTTGACTTCATCAGATTGTCGACCGAATCAAGCGGAGCGGGTAGCCACGAGGCACATATCCACTTCGTCGCTGACGACCCTTTTGCAAAACTGGTAGGGATCCGAGTGGATAAGGTCAATTTGAGATTGAAGTTTCTCGAGAGGTACTTTGACTCCCGCCTGAGGAGCCACAACCACGACCGCGGCTCCATCACTTAGCAACTGAGTGCGCCAGTAAAGTGACTTGATAGTCGAGCCGTCATTGAACATTCGGTAGATAATTCCTCGGTAATCATCACTTACGAGGTGGACGCTCGGATGCTCTGCAAGCGTGTCGGCTTGCATCAACCTCCCGATGCTCCCGTCCGACCATTTCATGCAGACATAGTGGCCTCCGAGGTTACCGACGCGGACACCGCCAGAAACTGGCTCTACCACCGTTATGGACAAGTTTAGTTCTTCCAACTGAGATAGCTGGCCGTCGGCCATTTGTGTAGACAATCGGTCGAAAAACGATTCGGCCCACAACGGTTGTTCGAGCAAGCCCGAGCTTTCGGTAATTGCCCCGAAAACTGACTGAAGAAGTTTCTGTTTGGTTGGTCTACCATGCCCTAGGAGCGGGAAGCTAACCGCGACAGCCCCATACTTGCCTGCGCATGAGAAGACGTCATCGCTTGCGCTTTGGCCTGCAAATATAACTCTTGGTAGCATGATGCTCCTTGTATCCCCCACGAAGGCTATTTCTGGTGAACGCTGAACGGCACCAGCATTATGTCCCTGCTGACGGCTTCCGTATAACAGAAATTGCATGGTCCACGCCAAGAGAGAAATACCCGACCGTCCTTTTGAGACGCGACATCCTACTTACGTAGTGAAGCTTCAGCCTCGCCGTGCGTCGACCACGTTCGGCGCCGACGGAGCGGGCGCCGGCGCCGACGGAGCGGGCGCGCCCCAACCTGGTTGTCGCGCAGCGCCGAGACGTAGACCACGCTCGACAGCACTCATGGAACGATGTGCTCTAGACCCTTGGCATTGGCCGGAACCACCTGGAACCAGATGGAACCGAACGGAGCTCACCAAGCCCCTGCAAACGAAGGGAACATCGGTGAAAGCCGCTTGGTCTCCCGGCTATCTGTAATTCGGGCTGATAGTTGCGGTTCTACTCGGGCGGCCAGCGGTCGGGCCAGGCGGCGTAGACGAACTCGTCGACGATCTCGCCGTCTTTGCAAATGGCGTTTCGAAGCCGCGCCTCGAAGGTATAACCGGCCTTGTCCAGGACGCGCCGCGAGGCGGGGTTGGTTCCGAAGACGACCGCCTCGATGCGCTCGAAGTCGTGGTTTTCGAACGCCCAGCCGGTCAGCGCGACCACCGCCTCGGTGGCGATGCCCCTGCCCCAATAAGGCTCGCCGAGCCAATAGCCCATTTCGGCGCTGCAGCGATAGACGTCGGAGCGAAGCTCGAGGCCAATGCCGCCGACCGCCTCACCGTCGACGTCGATGGTGAAGTTGGTCTCCGGCTCGACGACGGTGACCAGGTCGAGCCAATCCAGCGCGTCGTCCGGAGTATAGGGGTGCGGGAACGAGTCGCGCAGGTGGCGTGCGACCTTGCGGTTATTGGCGTGGCGCACCAGCGACTCGGCGTCGTCGAATCGCCAGCTTCGGATGGTGCAGCTCTCCAAGACCAATTCCATAACCGCCGTCCTCGCACCTCTCTATCCTCTAGAGGCTTCAATCAGGGCTTTTCGTCGCGCAAAAAGACAAATTCGTCGTCGGTGGATCGCTCTTCGCTGAAGTAATAATTGCGCTCGCCGAAGGCCTTGAGCTCCTCGGGATTGGTCACCCGATTTTGCACCATCCAATCGGTCATCGTGCCGCGTAGCCGCTTCAGATAAAACGTGATCGTCCGGTACGTGTCGCCCCGAAGATCCTTGAATTTGACGTTGAGGATCCGGCCGTCGAGCTTGTCGGTATCGATGCTGTCGAAATATTCGTTGGAGGCGAGGTTGAGCAGGATGTCGTCACCCTGCGCATCGAGCGCACCGTTGATGGCCTCGGTGATCTTGTCGCCCCAGAATTTATAGAGCCGGTCGCCCTTGGGGTTCTCCAGCTTGGTGCCCATCTCCAGACGATAGGGTTGCATCAAGTCCAGCGGGCGAAGCGCGCCGTACATCCCCGACAGGATGCGCACATGCTCCTGGAGGAAGTCGAAGTCGTCATTGCCATATTCATCGAGACGAAAATCTCGATAGACATCGCCGGTAAACGCGGTGATCGCCGGCTTGGCGTTGTCCGGGGTAAACGGCGTCACGAACTTCTCGTAGCGGTCGACGTTGAGCTCGGCGAGGTTCTCGCTGATATCCATCAGGTCGCGAAGCGCCTCGACGTCATAGCCGCGCAAGATCGCGGCGAGTTCTTCGGCCTCCTCGAGAAATTGCGGCTGAGTATATTGGTCGGTCTGTGGCTCGGAGTCGTAATCGAGGCTTTTTGAGGGCGACAGTACTACTAGCATATTTGGCTCCCTGAGATTCGTGAATCACGTATTTCGTCCAGACGATAGCGACACACAGCCATTTCGCAAGGCGACAGCCCGATTCACCCATACGATCGCCTGAGCTGGGATCAAACCGTAACCGGGGGTAAGAACGGCGTCTTTTGCCGTTCGCACCCTCGGAAAGGGTCGCCGCTCGTCACACGCCCAAACAAACCGACCTTTTTAGCGAAACCCAAACTCTATCAACCCCAAATATCCGGCAGGGGCGCCTCGAACTCGACCATCTCGCCCGAAATCGGGTGCTTCAGGCGCATCTGCCAGGCGTGGAGGGCCTGGCGATCGAAGGGCACGCGGGCGAGCAGCTCCGGATCGTCGGGGTCGTCGCAGATGGCCATAAAAAACTCGTCGTCGACGCTGTAGAGCTTGTCGCCGGCGATCGGGGTGCCCTGCAGGGCCAGGTGGATGCGGATCTGGTGTTGGCGGCCGGTCTCGATGACCACGCGGAGGTCGGCCATCGGCCCCCACTGGCGCTCGAGGGCGGGGTTATCGAGGCGCCCGATCACCTCCACGTGGGTGGTCGCGTCGAGGTCGCCTCGGCCCATCTTGATGCCCAGCTTGCTGTCGGGGTCGATCCCCAGCGGCGTCTCGATGGTGCGCCGCTCGCCGGGCTGCCAGAGGCCGTCGGGGTCGAATACCAGCGCGCGGTAGACCTTTTCGGGGTGGGTGGTCGCGAACATCCCGCGCAAACCGGGCACCAAGTCGCTGGTGGCCGCGCAGACCAGCACGCCGCTGGTCTCCCGGTCGAGGCGGTGGACCGGCTCGGCCTCGTCGAAACCCTGGCGCTCCAAAAATTTCTGGATGGTATTGAGCCGGACCGAGGCGCTCTCGTGGACGAGCATGCCCGACGGCTTGGAGACCACGATCAGCCCCTCGTCGCGCGAGATGAACTCGACCTCGTGGTCTTGGACCCGCTCGGGCTCGAGCTCCTCACGCACCGTCACCACGTCATCTTCGCGCAGCCGCGTGCCGGCCTTGATCTTGCGCGGCGGCTCGACGTCGACGTCGCCCTCCTTGGCGATCCGCCCGGCGAAGCTGCGCGAGATCCGCGGGATGCGGTTAGCCAAGAATTTGTCGAGCCGCCAGCCATGAAAATTCTGGTCCACCTCGTAGATGCGCTTGCGCACATTGTCGGTTATCAGCCGGCCTTCTTGTTCGATGTCGGTGTGGTCGCTCATAGATTCGGAGTTTTATTTATCTACGGTGATTTTCCAACCGTCCGCCGCGGGTGCGAGCTAATACAGCTCGTGGGGCTTGTGAGGTCAAACACAGCCCGTGAACGTGCACGTGAACGTGGCCGTGAACCGTTGTTTAACTGCAAGGCGTACGAAAAAACTCGCAGCTCCGATCGGTCTACAATTACCAATACAACGTCGTCTGCAAATGCGTCCATATGTGCAGGGGGTACGGCGGTTCACGTGCACGTGCACGTGCACGTTCACGGTTCGCCCTTCTTTGACTCGCCGCGCCTTTCAGCTACAATCGCCCCACCTCAATAATGATTAATACCAGCTGTGGGCCAGAGCCTGGAGATATCCATGTCTAAGCGAATTCTTGCTGCACTTTGTACACTCGCGCTCATCGGGGCGGTCGCCTGCGGCGACGACGACGCCAATAACGGCAATAACTCCAATAACTCCAATAATGTCAACGACACCGGCACCGACGATACCGGGGATGCCGGCACTGACGACTCCGGCACTGACGACTCCGGCACCGATGACGCCGGCGACGCTGATCCCGACGCGAGCGTCGAGCCGTTCTCCGAGGATTGCACGACGATGATCGTGCCGGCGGACGACGCGGAGACCAACCGTCAGAATATCACCGCGGCGCTCATCGAGCCCGACGACGGTGACGTCATCTGTCTGGGAGACGGCACCTATAGCCTCAACGCGCAGCTCACGCTCAACGCCTCGGTCTCGGACGTCGAGATTCGCGGTCAGAGCCAAGAAGGCACGGTCTTGGACTTCGACGAGCAAGAAGACGGCAGCAACGGCCTGCTCGTCGACGGCATCGACGGATTTCGCGCGGCCAACTTCACCATCAAGAATACCCTCGGTGATGCCATCAAGGTCCAAAACGGCGACGGCGTCGAGCTGGTCAACCTGACGGTGACCTGGGACGGCGGGCCGCGCACGAGCAACGGCGCCTACGGCGTCTATCCGGTGCTCGACACCAACGTGCTCGTCGAGGGCTGCGAGGTCAGCTACGCCTCCGACGCGGGCATCTACGTCGGTCAGACCGACACCGCCATCGTGCGCAACAACGTGGCGTACGGCAACGTCGCCGGCCTCGAGATCGAGAATACCTCCAACGCCGAGGTCCACGACAACCACCTCTATGAGAACACCGGCGGCCTGCTGGTATTCAACCTGCCCGACCTGGAGGTCAAAGACGGCTCGCACAATAAGATTCACTCCAATACCATCGAGGACAATAACCAGGCGAACTTCGCCGAAGCGGGCACCATCGTCTCCAACGTCCCCGCCGGCGTGGGCATGTTCTTGCTGTCCACCGACCACAACGAAGTCCACGACAATATCATTCGCGACAACGACTCCATCGGCATCGCCATCATCAGCTACCTGGTGCTCGGCGAAGATATCGAGGACGCCGAATACGACCCCTACTCGGAGGGCAACTTCGTCCACGACAACACCTTCGAGAATAACGGCACCACCCCGGCCGGCCTCGCCACAGTCATCAACGGCGGCGAGCGCGTGCCGGACCTGGCCATCGACGGCTTCTTCAACCCGGACCCGCCGGCCGGCTCCAGCTTCGAGGACCGTCGCGATTGCTTCGACGCCAACGAAAAGGCCGACGGCTCCGACGCCACGTTCATCAACTTCGACGCCCAGGACGGCTTCGACCCGACCGACATCACCGATTGCTCGACTGATTTCACCGACTTCTGCCACTACCAGTGCACGCGCGACCCGCTGCCGAGCGTGACTTTGGAGTGATCGCGAAGGGCTTGGGGTACTGCGGGCTTGAGGCTTGAGGCTTGAGGAAAAGCAACTTCACGGGACGAACGGATGAAGACGTATCGAGTTGGGCTATCGTTGTTGCTGATGACGCTACTCGCTGCGCCCATAGGGTGTGGTGAGGAGGTCGACGCCAATGACGACAACAACGCCGGCGGCGACGCAGGCAGCGATGCCGTTGGCGGCAGCGATGCTGAGCGCGACGCAGGCAGCGACGCAGATAGCGACACCGGTGGGGACCCGCCCGACTGCGAGTTGCAGCTGCCGCAGGATGGCGAGCCCTTCGAGAACCTGTCGGAGTATTGCTTCTTTCGGGGCGATCCCGCCGCCCAGGAGCCCTCCGAGGGCGTGGTCGCCTTCGATGTGTCCACCAAGCTCTATAGCGATCGCAGCGACAAGCTTCGCTTCGTAGTGCTGCCCGAAGGAGAGACGATCGCCTTCGACGAACACGAGCGCTGGGAGTTTCCGGTGGGCAGCGTTTTGATCAAGACCTTCTACTATCCGAACGATGCGCGCGATCCGTCGCTGGGGCGACAGCTACTCGAGACGCGGCTGCTCATCCGCGGCCAGGATGAGTGGGAGCCCCAGATCTATCGTTGGAACGAAGACCAGACCGAGGCCGACCGATTCCTGCTCGGTGAGAGCGTGGACGTCGATTGGATCGATGAGGACGGCCAGGATGTCTCCACGAACTATATGATTCCGACCAAGAGCGACTGCAAGAGCTGCCACAACCACGACGACGTGATCATCGCGCTCGGCCCGCGCACCCGCCAGCTCAACCGCGACAACGACTATGGCGACGGGCCGGTCAACCAGCTCGCCCACTTCGAGCAGCTCGGCCTCTTCGATACGGAGCTTCCGCCGCTCGACACCCTCGATAAGCTCATCGACCCGGCCGACGACAGCCACCCCATCGAGGAGCGCGCGCGCACCTACCTGGAAGGGAATTGCGCCCACTGCCACAGCCCGGGAGGACCGGCCAGAAACTCGGCGCTGTACCTGAATATCGAGGAAGACGTCCCGCGCAGGCTCGGCGTGTGCAAGCCTCCGATCGCCGCAGGCGGCGGCACCGGCGGGCGCCCCTACGCGATCTACCCGGGCCAGCCCGACCAATCCATCATGGTCTTTCGGATGGACTCGAACGACCCCGAGATCAAGATGCCGGAGCTACCGCTGCGCACGATCGACGAGTTCGGCGTGAATGTGGTTACCGAGTGGATCGCGCAGATGGAAGGGGATTGTTCGCAGTGAACTGCAGGGGTTCAGGGGTCCGGGGGTCCGGGGGTCCAGGAACGGCAAACGGCAAGGGCAGGGGTTCAGGGGTCCAGGAACGGGAACGGTAACTGCCTGGGGCCTGGGAGGCCTTGCAGGAATCGAGACATCCTCTATTTAGGGCGCCTGTACTGCGGCGCGAACTGCGATTTGTGGGCTGAGGGATGTTACATTCTTAAGATTCGCGGGTGCCGGCTTCTTGGCGTTCCTCGAGGAGTTCGTCGGTGACCTCGGGGAGGCGTTCGAATTGGCGCTCGAGGCCGCGTACGACGTGTAGGATGCCCTGGCCTTCGGGGACCTCGGGGTCTTCGCCGTAGAGCAGCGCGTGGCGGCCGGCGTTGAGCTGGCGGATATAGGCGCCCTTGATGTCGCGGATCGAGTTGAGCGCGTACTCCATGACGCCGCCGACGACCAGCGTTCCCAGCAGTCCACCGGCCAATCCCACCGCGCCGACCCAGCCCGGCACCTGAAAGCGCCCCAGTCGCATCAACGCGCGATTGTAGAAGTTCAGCCGCGAGCGATAGATCTCGCTGGCCGCTTCGGGGCCCACGCCGAAAAACGATACCCGCCCGAACAGCACATAGCCGAGCGTGGCGGGCAGCCCGATCTTGACGCCCGAGCGGATCGCCTGGGCGAGCAGCGGGTCGTGGGCGATCTCGTCTTCCATGCGCTCGAGGAGTTGGGTGCGCATCTCCTCGATGCTCGCCTCGCTGGCCGCATCGATGCGCTCGCTGGCCTTTTGCCACTGGTCCTCTTCGAATTCTTTGAAGAGCCTGCGCAACAAGCTCTCGAGCTCGTCGGAGCTGACGACCTCGCGCTCGAAGGCCTCAGTGAGCTTGTCGGCGGTGTAGGTCGAGGTCGAAAAGTCGGGGCCGCCGACGGTCTTCGAGACACCGGCGGCCATATTGCGCGCGCTGATGAAGATGTCTGCGATGCCCGTTCGCGGCCCGACGCTGCGGGCGAGCACGCGGCGCAGGCTGGTCAGATGCCGGTCGACGAAGCCGGGCACCCGCCCGATCGCCTCGTCGAAGAAGGTGTTGACCTGTGCCTCGAAACGCTCCTCCCACTCGCTGGCCTCAGCGCGCTCGGAGGTGTCGATGGCGGCGTCTTTGAGCTCTTCAATCTTCTTTTCAGTCATGAGATTTCAGGCTGTTCTCGAAGAATTGTCTGATACGAGCGAAGCCCTCCCGTAGGACGGGCTCGTCGACGGTATAAGCCACGCGCAAAAAGCCCTCGCCGGCCGCGCCAAACCCCTCACCGGGGATGACGACCACATCGTGGGTGTCGAGAAGCCTCTCGGCAAGCTCGAGAGATGTTGTAGAACGCTCGCCTGGGCCGCCCTCAGTGTAAGCACGCACGTCTAGAAACAAATAGAAGGCGCCCTGCGGGGCGACAAACGAGACCCCGGGCAGCTGCGAGGCGAGCCTGCAGGCCAGCTCACGGCGGCTCTCGAAGACGGCCAACGTCGACTCGAAAAGCTCGTCGTGGTGCTCGAGCGCGACCTTGGCCGCCTGTTGGGCCGGCGTCGGGGCGCAGGTGACCAGGTGTTGATGCAGCGGCTTGAGCTGCTCGACCAGGCCGGCTTCGCCCACGAGCCAGCCGACGCGCCAGCCCATCATGTGGTGACTCTTCGAGAGCCCACCGAGCTTGACGCCCCCGGCGAGTTCCTCGTCGAAGTCGAGCACCGACGCGTGCTCTTCACCGTAGACGTAGTCCTCGTAGATCTCGTCGCAGATATAGCAGATGCCGCGCCCGGCCAAGAATTCGACGACCGCAGCGAGGTCCGACGGGGCGTGGCACGCCCCGGTGGGGTTCGACGGCGAATTGAGGATGACCGCGCGCGTCTGGTCGGACAGCGCCGCTTCGACGCGCTCGGGCACGAGGCGGAAGTCGTCGTCGGCGTCGAGTTCGTAGACCACCGGCGTCGCGCCGGCCATACGCACCAGGTTCGGATAGGCCGGGAAGCCCGGCTCGGGCACGAGCACCTCGTCGCCTGGCTCGACCAGGCCGAGCACGGCCACCGCGAGCGCCTCCTGGACGCCACAGGTCACCATGACCTGCTCGCCAGCCAGGCTATATCGCTCACCGATAGCCTGTCGTGTCGGCCACAGGCCCAGATTGTGGCTATACGGGGCCCTGCCCTGCTCGACCACCGCGATCAGGGCGCGGCGCACCGGCTCGGCGACCGCGAGGTCGGGCTGGCCGATACCCAGGTCGAGGCTAGACGGGCGGGCGTTGTCGCGAAAAGCCCGGATCAGCGTCGGCTCGATGGCCCCCGCTCTGGTGGACAGACGGCTCATCGAAGCATCTCCTCGAGGGCCGTGCCCGCGTCGGTCTTCTCGTCGCGGTATTTGATGATCAACAGCGCGGCCATATGCAGGCCGTGGCGCTCGGCGAAGACCCCGCGCGCCGGTCGGCTGCCGGGGATGACGACCGCGTTGGGCGGAATCTCCAGCGGCTTCTTTCTGGTGGCGCGGTAGACCTCGTCGTGGACCATATCGAAGACCGGCGTGCTCGCCGTGAGCACCGCCCCGGCGCCGATGACCGCGCCTTTTCGGACCCGCACGCCCTCGTAGACGCCGGTGTTACCGCCGACGAGCACGTCGTCCTCGATAATCACCGGGCTCTGGCCGATGGGCTCGAGCACGCCGCCAATCTGGGCGCCGGCCGAGAGGTGGACGTTCTTGCCGATCTGGGCGCAGCTGCCGACCAGCGCGTGCGAGTCGACCATCGTGCCATCGTCGACGTAGGCGCCGACGTTGACGTAGGCCGGCGGCATCATCGTGACGTTGTGGCCCAGATAGGCGCCGCGGCGCACCGAACTGCCGCCCGGGACCAGCCGGATATTGCGCTCCCGGGTGGGCAGGCATTGGGTCGGGTAGGTATTCTTGTCGCTGAATTGCAGCGGCCCGGCGTTTTCGAGCGGCTCGTTCTCGCCCAGCCGAAAGCCCAATAAAATGCCGCGCTTGACCGACGGCTGGACCTCCCAGCTACCGTCGTCCTGGGGGATGGCAGCGCGCAGCTCACCGGCTTCGAGCTTACCCAAAAATTGCTCGAAGACCTCACGGGCGTCGTCGCCGAGATCGTCTGCAGGAAGTTCAAAGAGGCGGTCGATTTCGTCGAGAATTTCGCGGGTCATGGCGGTTCAGGGGTTCAGGGGTCCGGGGGTCCAGGGGTCGGGATCAGGGGTTCAGGGGTCCAGGGGTCCGGGGGTCCAGGAACGGCTGTACGCCGTGATCCTGATCGTAGACGTAAACGGCAGTCCCGACGCTCCAGCGTTTTGAGTCCCCTGTTTAATACCCACTCACATAGAGGCTGGCAAGCGCGCGATTTGGACGAGAGGTGGACCAGCGGTGCGGCCAAAAAAAAGCCCCGCCGACGAAATCAGCGGGGCTCGGTGCTCAAATGTCTGACGAGGCTTATTCGTCAGCGCCCTCTTCGGGAGCCGGCGCTTCAGGAGCCGGTGCTTCGCCAGCCGGTGCTTCGCCGGCGGGTGCTTCGCCGGCCGGTGCTTCGCCGGCCGGTGCCGGTGCGCTACCGCCCTGGGGCTGCTGATCGCGCTCGGGGGGCGCCGCGAGATCTTCGGTTTCGGCAGCGCCCGGATCGACGATCTCCTCTTCCTGGGTGGTCACCTCTCCGCCGCCCTCGAGCGACATCGAGGATTTGGGCTGGCTGGACAGGTAGGCGAGCGCCAGGCTGGTGGCCATGAACAGCCCACCCAAAAAGACCGTGGCCTTGCCCAAGAATCCGCCTGCGCCTGCGCCGCCGAAGACTTCGGTACCCGCCGAAGCTCCGCCGAATCCGGCCGCCAGGCCTCCGCCCTTACCCGACTGCAACAAGATCGCAGCGATAAGAACAAATGAGCCGATGATATGAACGATGATGAGAAAGGTTTCCATGAGTGAATCTATCTACTCGAGTCACGAGTCAGTCGACGACTCGTCTTAGCCCGGCAGCTCCATGACCGTTTAGTCACGAACCGTCCAGATTAGAGATCAAAGCTACATATTTTTGGTGTCGCGCGCGTTGAGCCACGAGACAAGACGCATGTCTATAGCGTACCACCACCGCCGACGCAAGTGCATCGGTGGAGTGTGATTCACGTCGAACAAAGCGCATCCGGGGGCTGGTTCATTCCATTTTCTTGATCTGTAGGCCGTCAGCCTGCAAACAGCGACGGCGGTCCCGGTCGAATCGCTCATCGGAGTCGCAGAGCCGAAGCACCTCGGGACGAAGCCCCAGCGGCAAAAACATAGCCTCGCCGGCCGAATTGGGCAAAATGAAGATGTGATATAGCCCGTCCTGGGCCTGGTAGGAGGGATAATCGCCAGCCGGCCCCCGCAGCCGCTCGACCCGCGGCGAGCTCTGGGTGCGAGTGTCAACGGACGTGCCCGCGCGCGATAGCCGCGCGACGCGCGGCCTGATGGTCAGCTCGACACGCGAAGCTTCGCCGGCCTCGACCCCAACGGTGCGCGCGGACTCGACGAGCGCGCCGGAGACTCGATGCTCGCCGACCGGCAGGTCGAGGGTCCGGCCGCAGCGGGCGTCGAAGTGGTCGTCGATGCGCACCGTCGCCTCCGGCTGGCTGCACTCGATGTGCAGCACGCCGGTGCTCGCGCAGCGCTCCAACTCGGGCGGTTGTCCGTCGGGATGGTCGCGCTCGAAGATCTCGATCTGGCGGGCGGCCGCATCACAAAACCCCATTTGATCGTAGGAGTCGACGATGAGCCGGAGCGTCTTGGCGCGCGAGTCCATTGCATAGGCACGAAAGAGATGCTCGACCGCCTGGTCGAAACGCCCCTCGGCGTGGTGGCGCAGCCCGTCGCCCAACGACTGGGCGTAGGCCGCCGACTCGTGGCTCTGAGACTCATTCTCGGACCAATCCGGGTCGTAGATAGCCTCGTCAGATTGAGCGTAGCCGATCGCCCCAGACACGGCCGACGCAGCAAAAACCAGCAGTGCGAGACCCTGGCGGATCATGTTGTACATCATCAAAACCATGCGAAATTTCGCGACTGACTGGATTAACCCGCCTGCCGGGCGTGCTTAGGTTGAATCCAGAAACGGCTAGCTCGGATTCGGGCACTGCTCAGGCGCGGCTGGACGTGAAGTCACCCGGTGCGGTAACTCAGAGTGAGTACTGCGCCGGCCGCTATTTTATGATCAACCCGCTTGACGTACTGGCGATAGTACGACAATTGAGCAAAAGCCGCAAAAGCGCGGTCGGAGCCTTATCCGGCTGCAACGACTCCTGCCGAGGAACCTCGAGCTCATGTCTTCGAAAGCACTGACGAACCTGATCCGAAAGGGAAAAACAAAGAAGTTCCATCGCGCTGTGCAGCAGCACGAGGAGGAACACGGCGAGTTGCCATCGCTGGAGATGGCCAGCTTCAACGAATTGGAGCTGTCCGGCTTTGATTTTACCGGCATCGATCTCTCCAACGTCGCCTTCGAGGAGTGCACCCTCACCGAGTGCCGCTTCGACGAGTGCCCGCTGGACGGCGTGTACATGCACAGCTGCACGATGCTCAATTGTCACTTCGAGGGCGCCACCGGTAACGGCTTCGCCATCGACGCCTCGACATTGAGCCGCTGTGAGTTCTTGGACTGCTCCTTCGAATTCCCGGAGTGGACCGACTCGCAACTCAACGAGTGCACGCTCAATGGGCTCACCGCCAAAGACCTGCTCTTCGAGCGCATGACGTTCAAGGGCGGCACATGGACCGACGTCAACGCCGACTCCGGCGAGATGCGCTATGTGACCCTGCGCGGCATGAGCCTGGAGGACGTCGACCTCAAGGGGTGTGAGGCAGCCAGCTGCTACCTCAAAGACGTCGAGCAGAACGACACTGAGCTGCCCGACGGCTTTGTCGAAAAAACCGGCCGCCGCCGAGTAATCTGACGGCACGAAGTCTCCTGCGGAGCGGCTGCTTGCTGCCCGCGGAGCCAGCGCCCGTGCAGCCCCTAGGCTTGCCTAGGCGGTGGGATGTCCGAACAACCCCACCCACCCGTCAGTCAGCCGGCGTCCAGGGCCGCCTAGCCAAGCAGGCATTGCGATAACGGCTGTCGTGGGAGACGTCCTCGCCGATCCAGGCGGGCACGTCGAAGGCCTCGTCGGGGCGGTCGAGCTCGATTTCGGCGAGCACCAGCCCCTGGTTGGCCCCCTCGAAGACGTCGACCTCCCAGCGCTTTCCGGCGTGCTCGACGTCGTAGCGCACTTTCTCGACCTGACAATCCCCACAAAACATATCGAGCATCTCGCGGGCGTCCGCCTCCGGGATCTCGTATTCGTATTCCGCCCTCGAAATCCCCACCGTCGGCCCCTTGATGGTCAAGACCGCACGCTCGCCCTCCAGCCGCACGCGCACCGTGGAATCGGGCCCGGTGTCGAAATATCCCTGGCGCATGGGCGTCTCGGAGACGACGTTTTGCTTCCAGGCGTCTGAGGTGACCAGGTATTTACGTTCGATTTCAGTGGGCATTTGTGGGTCCGGGGTTGTTGGGTTCGGGGGTTCGGGTTATTGGTTGTTATTGAAATCCTAGTGAGGCCGTGGCCCCCCCTCCGCCTCGCATACTACGCTCGGCACCTCCCCCGCGGGGGAGGGATGTTCCTGCAGGTAAGCTACCATGTCGCTTTACGCAACGGCATCCCTCCCCCCTGGGGGAGGTGCCTTGTGCGCTTTACAGCACAAGGCGGTGGGGGGTCCTCAAAAAGCAATTTGTCACAATAAGAGAACCTCCCAAAACCCCACACCCCCAAAAACCATGACCACCGGCCGAAAAGGTGCCACACCGCCCGACCTGACCCGCGTTCGTCCCTACGGCGACACGCTCGACGACGGACAGGTCCAGCTCTCGTTTACGCTGCCCGTGCCCGCCGGCGCCGAGGCCGACGAGGCGGCCCGCCAGGTCGCCAAGAAGATGGGGCTCCAGGAGCCTCAGGTCTACCATCGCAAAGACCTGGGCGAGGGCTATACCTACTTTATCGTGTACGGCCGGTTTTTGGAGACCGTCGACTTTAGCAAGATCCACGTCGCCAAGGTCGAGTCCGAGCGGATGGACTTCTACGAGATCAACGACTTTATCGAGGAGAAGATCGGCCGCAAGATCACCATCCTGGGCGCGTGTACGGGCACCGATGCGCATTCCGTGGGCATCGACGCGATCATGAATATGAAGGGTTATTCGGGCGAATACGGCTTGGAGCGCTACCCGATGATCAACGCTTATAATCTCGGGATGCAGGTCCTCAACGAAGACCTCATCGCCCACGCCATCGAAAAAGACGCCCACGCGCTGCTGGTCAGCCAGGTGGTGACCCAAAAAGACGTGCATATCAAAAACCTGAGCGAGCTCATCGATATGCTCGAGGCCGAAGGACTCCGCCAGGAGCTCATCGTCGTCGCCGGAGGGCCGCGCATCTCCCACGAGTTGGCCCTCGAGCTTGGCTTCGACGCCGGCTTCGGGCCGGGCACTGCCGCGCCGGACGTGGCCAGCTTCGTGATCCAGGAGCTCGTAGAGCGCAACCTCATATGAACATGGGGAAGAGTGACGCGTTGACCCGCTCTCTATGGCAACGTATTGTCGCGTTGGCATATTCATGCGGCCAAAAGCTGTAGCTGGCCCTTCACTCGCACTCCAGCAATCCACTTTTATGGCTGACAACAAACCCAATGGCGTCACGCACGTATCCGACTCCTTTCTGGCGACCACGCGTGAGCTGGTCCAAAAAGGTCTCGAAGAAGGCGTCGTCGAGGAAGATCGCGACGCCTTCTTCGAAGCGCTGTATATGCTACAATCGGGCGATATCGACAGCGCCATCGACGGCTTTCGAAGCGCGGCCAGAAAATGCGCTTCGCCGTTCGATGCGCTCTCGATGGTCGCTCTGGCCGAATGCCAGCGCATCCAGGGCCGCGAAGCCGCGGCGATCCGAGAGTGGAAGAAGATCGCTGCCGACAATGAAGCCCCGCGCGCTGCACGCTATGTGGCGTGGCTGAGCCTGGCGGCGTTGGCCGAGCAGCGCGATGACGAGCGCCTGCTCCAAAAAGCCAACGACGCGCTCGAAGAGTTCCCCGACCATCACTAATGCCCCGGTTGCTTGCCGAGCATGAAGCCTTCATCCGTCGAGAGCACAAATCCGCTCGGACTCAACCTCGACTTCATGTTCGGGCGCGGCTATCTCTGGGCAAATCGGGAGCGTCTGAGCGACTGGATCACCCTCGAGTCGCTGCGCATGGAGATCCCCGATCTGAGCTTCCCGTTCGACGCTCGCGGCGGGCTCGACCGGTTTCGCAACACCCGCTGTTTGGTGCGCGAGATCGAATTTGCCATCTCCGAGGTGGGCCTGGGCGACCTGTTGCGCCAGGCCGGCGAGCATCTCGAGCGCTTCGAAGATCTGCAGGTTCGCTTCCTCGATGACGCCGTGCATATCAGCGTGCGGGTGCGGGCGTTTGGCTCGGATACCTACGTCAGTTTTCGTGCGGCGTTGATCCCGCCCGAGCCGGCGCGCGCCGACGAGATCCACCTGTCGCTGTACGATTACCGCGCCTTCGGACCGCTGCCCTTCCCGGCTCGCCTGGTCGCCTTCGAGTTGATGACCGGGTTGCTGAACACCCCGCTGTTGCGCCCTCCCGGCCGCGGCCAGTCGTTTACGGTGGGTGTGGCCGGAGACATCTTGAGCTTGCGCCCGCTCAAGCTCTTGTTGCTGCATATCTTCCCGCGGGTGGGCTGGAAGCTGCCCAACGTCTCCGGGGTGCTGCTCGAGGGCGCGCGCATCCGGCCCGGGGTGCTGACCATCCGGGCCACCTCCCGAGACGAAGATTATAATCAAAAGCCCTCCAAGAATTATCAGCTCAGCGGCACCCGCGAGGGCGCGTCTGCGCTGGCCGCCTACGAGGCCAAGGATCTCTTCGCCAACGCCGACCAGGCGCTGTTCGACGGCCAGATTCGACAGGCGATGGAGCTGCTGGCCGGCTATCGCGACATCTACGGGCTGCACCCCGAGCTGGCATCGCGCGCGCTCGATTGCCTGGTCGCCGACCCCTCACCGTCACACCTGGCCGAGGCCGAGGCGATCTGCCGGGAGCTGCAGGCCGAGGAGCCCAACGACCTGCGCGCGCTTTTGGTGCGCCCGACTATTGCGCTGGTTTCGGGCAACAACAGCTTCTCGGGCAGTACCGACGTCTCCGGCAACACCGAGGAGGTCGTCGAAGCCTACGACGCGCTGGCCGACGCGCTCAGCGAGCGAGGCGACACCGCCGACTGGATTCTATGCCAGCTCGCCGCCTCCCAGCACCTGGCCGACAACGCCCCCCAGGAGGCCGCCGCGCGGCTCCGAGAAGTGCTGAAGGTCTCGCCGAGAAACCGCATCGCGCTCGAGGCGCTCCAAGATCTCTACACCCGCCTCGGCGAGCAGTCCGGACTCGAGGAAGTCCTCAAGCGACTCACCGGCGTGTATACCGACCGCGACACGCTCAAGAACACCTACCTGCGTCTGGCGCGCCATCTGATGGACCGCGAGGGCGAGTTGGCCGAGGCGCGGCTGTACCTGGAAAAAGTCCTGCGCCTGGCGCCCACCGAGCTCGAGGCGCTCAACACCCTCGGCGAGAGCTATGTGCTCAGCGGCGAGCCGCTTCGGGCGCTCAAGGCCTTCGGTTCGGCTGCGCGTGCGGCCGAGGCCAACGAGCAGCCGAGCCAGGCGAGCCGACTGCTTTTTCGAGTCGCCAAGCTCTGGCGCGACGAGCTCGGAGACACCGGCCAGGCGCTGCTGAGCTGCCGCCGCGCGTTGTCGATGTGGCAGCCCTCCGGCGAGCCGTCATCGGACCAGATGAGCGACAAGCTCGAGCACGCAGACCTGCTCGAATTTGCCGCACGACTGTGCGAAGAGCGCGAGCGACTCGAGGAGGCCACCGACTATTGGATGGAGGCCATCCCGGTGCTCGAGGAGCTCTACGAGCGCACGCAGGCCCAATCACTGGCCGACTCGGTCGAGGGCCCACCGGCCGAGACGTTCGAGGCGCGCCTCATCGAGGCGCACGAGGAGCTCGCCTCGCTATACGAGCGTCGCGACCGCCCGCAGGCCGGCGCCAGCCACCTTCGACGGGTCATCGAGCTCGACCCCGAACATCCCAGCGCCGCCGATCGCCTGGAGCATTTTTACCGCCAGTCGGGCCGCCCCGAGCAGCTCATCGAGCTGTATCGAGATCTGGAGCGGCGCACTCAGACGCCCCAGCGCTCGCTTGGCATCGCGCTGAAGCTGGCCGAATTATACGAGTCGCTGCACCTGGCCGACGAGGCTGCAGACCAGCTCGAGCGCGCCCTCGAGATCGACCCGTCGGCCCAAGAGCCGCGCGAGCGCCTCCTGGATCTGCTGCATAGAGAGGGCCAATTCGAGCGGCTGCGCCAGGCCGTCGAGCGGATTCGCAGCCGTTCGCGAGATGCCGAGGTGCGCCGCGACCTGTCACTCGCGCTGGGCGAGGTGCTCTTCGAAGAGCTCGACGAATATGCGAACGCCGCGCGCGCCTTCTTCGAGGCCGTCCAGATCGAGTCGACCGACCTGGTCGCGCTTCGCCGGCTGGTCGCCTCGCTCGAAAAGCTCATCGAGCGCGACGGCCTCGGCGCCCCGGCGCCGGCCGGCTCGGGCACCGTCGATCGCCTGCTCGAGCGCGTACTGATGAAGACCGCCGAGCTCGAGCCCAGGCCGGTCGATCAGGGCTACGCCTTCGAGCGGCTGGCTTCGCTGGCCGACAAACGAGGCGACGAGGCGAGCGCCGAGGAATCCCGGCGCCGCGCCGAGGACGCGTTCTCCCGGGCCAGCCGCGACGAGGCCGAGGATGTGGACCGACGCCTCGACGAGCTGCTCGAAGAGATGGGCGCCGGGGGCCTGTCAGCCGGCGATCTCTTGACCGAGCAATCATCCCCCGAGCCGCCGACCCCCGACAAGCCGGCCTCGACGGACAGGGGCGAGCGCAGCACGATGAAGCTGCCCGCGCCCAGCGAGATCATGCGCCAAAAGCGTGGCTCGACCGGTGAACAAGCCCGCCAAGACGATACCGACACCGTCGAATTCGAACTCGGCACGCCAGAAAAGCGGCAGGAGCCCCAGGAACCCGAAGAATCGCGCCTGAGCGGATTTCGGGAGCGGTATCGCGAGCTATTTACCGAACGGCCGGTGACGCGTCGGGTCGGCGAAGAACTGCCCGAACCCGCCGACGAGACGCCCACCGGCGAGGCCCCCACAGACGACCGGCTGCCGGCCGACGAGGAGCCGGCCTCGCTGCGCGACGCGCTCGAAGCGGCCCGCGCGACCGAGGACTCCGGGCAACTCGCCGAGGCGATCTCGGCGCTGGTGGCCGCGCATCTGGACCCCGGCGACGAGTTCTCGGTCGAGGAGGCCGAGCTTCTGCGCCTGAGCCTCGAGCTCGGCGAGCTGTATTATTACGAACTCGAGGACGCCGAGGCTGCGCGCGCGCACCTCGAGCGGGTCCGAAAGCGCGACCCCAACGGGCTCGGCGCGCGGCCGGTGGTGCTGACCACCCTCGAGGCGATCTACGAGGAGAGCGGCGACGTCGGCCAGCGAATCCGGCTGCTCGAATCGCGGCTCGAAAACGCCGACACCGAGGAGATGGCCACCACCTATCGGCTGCTGCTCGCCCAATTGATCTGGGACGAGCGCCAGGACGTCGAGAAGGCGCGCGCCTGGCTCGATGAGGTGCTCGAGGGCGACCCGAACCACGAGTCGGCGCACCGTCTGCTCTCGCAGATGGCCCGCGACCAGGGCGATTTCGACGCGGCGGCTAAACATCTTCGGGTCGTGCTTAAAGTCGCCGGCGGCGGTTTGGACGCCGTGGAGCTGGAACGTGAATTGGCCAACCTCTTGCTCAAAGAGCTCGACCGGCCGCAGGCCGCCAAGATCCACTTCGAGCAGGTCCTCGATGCCGCGCCCGGAGATTCGATGGCGCTCGAAGGGATCAAGAACTGCCAGGCAGCGACCGACGATTGGCGTGGGTATATCGACAGCCTGGGCCACGAGCTCGGGCTGCTGATCGGCAAGCCGGAGGGGCTGGGTCTCGACGAGATGCTCGGAGTCCGCGCCGAAGACCTCAGCCCGGCCCTGCGCGTGCCGGCCAGCCAGATCGTGGCCGACGCGGCGCATATCGCCGAGGAAAACCTCGAGGATATTCAGGCCGCCCGCGGGCTGTGGGGCATGGCGTTTGCGCTGTGGCCGGAGCATGTCGACGCCCTCGAGCGACGCATCGCTTTGGACCGCACGCTCGACAAAGAAGAGGATTTGGCAGAGGATCTGGAGTCGTACGCCGAATTATTGCTCGACGTACACGCCCGATTCGAGGCGCTGAGCGAGGCGGCTGCGTTACACGCCGGCCCGCTGGAGCGCCCCGACCGGGCCCGCCCGCTGTACGCAGAGGCGATCGCGTTGGTGCACGATGAAGCCACGCCGCCCGAAGGGCTCGACAAAGCACGCCGTGCGCTTCGCGCGCTGCAAGCTGACCACGATGGCTAAAAAGGGTAGACCACGTATGATGACCGCTGCCGACATACGCCGCCACACCTCGCCGGTTCTTCGCGCGAGCCTCGCGCTTATCGTCGCGCTCTTTTGTCTGGGACTGCCGCTGCAGAGCGGGGCCCAGGAGATCGAGCTGCCCAGTTTGCAGCTCGAACGCTTCCGACCCGCGCCGGGCCCCGCCGACTACCTCAATGTCTACGGTTCGGTAGTCCCCGACCACCTGGAGTGGGACGCCGGCTTTTACCTGGGCTTTGCCGACGATCCGATGCAGATCGCTACGGCCAATTATCCCTTTAAAGAGACGGTCGACGTGCAGACGACGACCTCCTTTTTGGGCAGCATCGGCCTCTACGAGCGCTTCGAGCTCGGCCTGCTGATCCCGGTGACGGTGTTGCAAGCCAGCCAGGAACTCCAGCCGATCGAGGCGAACCAACAACGCTCGACCGACCTGGACTTGATGGGCCTGAACGATTGGCGGCTCACGGCAAAGGTTCAGGCGCTCGACCTGTCCGAGGACCCGCTGGGGCTGGCCTTTATTGGCGGATTGTACCTACCGTTGGGCACCAGCAACACGCTGACCAGCGACGGCGGCTTCGGCGCCGAGTTGTTGGCCGCAGCGGATTATTGGCTGTGGCGAGGCATCCGAATGGGCGCCAATGTGGGCTACCGGTACCGCTCGACCCACGAGGTCATCCGAGACAGCACGATGGGTGACGAGATCGTATGGGGCCTTGCCTTCAACGTGCCGCTCTTCCTCGAGGAGCTCGACGCCATTCTCGAGGTCGACGGCGCGGTGAGCGTGGCGCGCGACCCGGGCATCAGCCGCATCTCGCGCGGCGAGGTGGCCACCGAGCTGAAGTTGGCCGGCCGCTATGCGCTCAGCGAAGAGTGGACGGCCACCCTCGGCATCGGCTCGGGTATAGGCGATGGCATCGGCTCGCCCGACCTTCGCATCGTCGCCGGCATCGGCGGCTATTGGGTCTCGGGCGGGCGGTGGTCACACGGCTACCGCGGCCCGGCCTTCCACGGCACCGCCGACCCCTGCCCCGACGCCCCCGAAGACTGGGACGGGCCGGTCGATCAACATGGCTGCCCCGATCGCGACAGCGACGGCGACGGCGTGCCCGATTCGGTCGACGAATGCCCCAATACCGAACCCGGCGTCTACGTGCTCACCAACGGCTGCCCCGACGACGACCTCGACGGCGACGGCATCCCCAATAGCGAAGACGAGTGCCCCGAAGATCCGGAGGACTTCGACGACTTCGAAGACGACGACGGCTGCCCCGACCCCGACAACGACGGTGACGGCATCCCCGACACCGCCGATGTCTGTCCCAATGAGGCGGAGAACTTCAACGGCTTTATGGACGAGGACGGCTGCCCCGAAGATCCCGACGAGAAGGTCACCGTCACCCGCGAAAAGCTGGTTATCGCCGACAAGGTTCACTTCGAGACCGCCAAGGCGACCATCCGCAAGGACAGCCACGCCATCCTCGACGAGGTCGCGCGTGCGCTCGACGAGAACCCCCAGATCAAGTTGCTACAAGTCGAGGGACATACCGACTCGCGCGGCTCCGAGGACTATAATAAGTTGCTCAGCCAGCGCCGCGCCGAGAGCGTGCGCGACTACCTCATCGAGGCGGGCGTCGAAGCCAACCGGCTCACCGCCACCGGCTTTGGTGAGGCCAAACCGTTGGCCGACAACGGGACCGAGGAAGGTCGGAGCAGAAACCGGCGCGTGGAGTTTACGATCTTGGAGACCTCCGAGAGCATTCTCGACCGATGATACGGGAGCACGCACTGGTTTATCGATACCATGTCATCGCCGTCGCTATTGCGCTGGGCGTGCTCGCCGGCTGTAGCGAGGAGCAGACGACCGTCGATCTGCGCTCGGTGCCCATGCCCGCGGGCGGATCGGTGCATGCGGTGGCGGTGCTCGACGAGCCCGACCGCCTCGACGTGGTGGCGCCGTCAGCAGTGGGGCTCTTCGTCCACCGCAACGACACCGGCGCCTGGCAACGCGTCTCCCCGGATTGGCCGACGGGCTTGCCCGATCGCTACTCTGCGCCGCTTCGAGCCCTGGGCGGGACCGCCAACTCGCTGAACTTCCCGCGCTCGCAGGTTTTCACCGCCCACGACGGTCGGCTCTGGATGGTGCTCGGCGTGCCCGGCCCCGACGGCACCCGGCTGCTGATGAGCGAGGATGTCGGGCGAACTTGGACCCCCGTGGAGCTACCCGAGATCGACGGCCGCGGTGACCGTGAACCCGCGGCCGACGCTCCCTCAGCAACCAGGCTAGCCGATCAGGAGCAATCCCACGCCGCCGTGCGCCTGCTCAACCAGGGAGACGACGGGCTCTTCCTGATCAACGGCACCCATCTGTGGAGGCTGTCGACCTCCGAAGACCCACAGCCCGATGACTCGCTCTGGGAGCCAATCTCTCTCGAAGGCATCGAATGGGAGCGCCAAGTCGGCGAGACCGGCCTGCCGACGCTTCTCCGCCACTACCTGCCCAAGACCGACGTGCGGCCCTACGAGTTGCTTACGGTGCTGCGCGACCGGCTCTCGGTGTACCGGCGCGCCGAGCCCGACGAGCCCTGGGAGGAGACGGCCACACTGGAGGCCGCCGACCGTCAATTGCTCGGCGTCCCGGAGACCGACGCCGTGCTGATGCTCACCCCGGTGGGGCTGCGAGTATCAACCGACCGGGGGGAGAATTGGGACTACCTCAACCCGCCCGAGATCCCGCGCGACGGCCCGGAGGGCGTGGCCGCCGAGGTTCTTCCGGCCACCGACCAGGAGCCGGTGACCATTTTGCTATCGCTGGACAGCGGCGCCATCTATCGCACCGTCGACCTGGGCACCGAGTGGACCGAAGTCCGCCCGCCCGATAACGACCGGCGCCTGGTCACCGACTTTGTCTATAGCCCCAGGCGCGACCGCGTGTGGGCGGCCAGCAACGGCGCGGGTGTGCTACGCTCGCTCGATCGCGGCGAGACCTGGCACCCGATCAACGACGAGCTGCGCGCCACGCGCCCCCTGGACATCGACATCGACGAAAACGGCGGGTTGCTGGTGGGCAGCGACGCCGGGCTGTTCCGCATGATCGGGGTGCCCGGACGGGGCCACTGGCAGATGCTGCAGGACCGCTCGACGACCACGCTCTACCTCGAGCCCAACAGCGGCGCGCTGATCAGCGGCACCGCCAACGGCGCCCTGGTGCGCCTGGAGCCCGACGGCAAGTCCAGCGCCGCCGAGGCCGTGCCGCTGGAGCGCGGCGACGAGGTCGTCTATCAGCCGATGCGGTTTCGCGGCCAAGACCTCCCGCCGCGGGCCATCGCCACCATCGAGGCGCGCCCGGACAGCCAGCAGGTCTTCGCCTGGTCCATCCAAGAGGGCCCGCTGACCTCGGTCGACGGCGGCGTCTCTTGGACACGCCTGGCGCTCAACCCGGCATTTCAGAGCGCGCTGGAGGGCTCGTATCTGTCGAGCTTCACCACCGACTACGGCGAGCGCATGTACCTGATCACCCACTCGCTCGACGGTGGATCGCCCACCCAGCTTTGGCGCTCGTACAACAACGGCGAGACCTGGCACGCGGTGTCGAGCTTCCCGCAGAGTCAGCGCCGAAACGGCATCTTCATCGATCGCAGCGCCGATGATTCCCCGGAAGTCTTATTTATGGCCCACGGCAACCGCTTCGCCCGCTCGCAGGACGGCGGCAACTCCTGGCGCGACCTGAACGGGCCGTGGCAGGACGGGCATATCCTGCTGTACGAGACCAGCGGGCGCACCCATTTGCTCGTCGTCGACACCCGCCACTCCACGAGCTTGTTGCGCGTTCGAGAGAGTGACGACGACACCCCGACGTTCACCTCCCACACCCTCACCTGGCCCGAAGACGCTCCCGCGCGCCGCGACGAGATCCGCAATATCGCCATACACGACGGCCGCGTCTTTTTGACCACTCCCTCGTCCCTGTTCACCGGCCGACTCCCGGATGGGCGCCATCACCTACCCGACGGCCTGGCGATCATCGTCATGGTCACCTCCATCTTCGTGCTGACCACGCTCGGCTATCTGGTGTTGCGCTGGAAGGTTTGAACGGCGGGCTTGGGGTACTGCGGGCTTGGGGCTTGAGGCCGTAACTTCGTTCAGAGCATATAGCCAAACATCAACACCAAGGCGTGGGCTTGGTCCAGCGAGACGCCGTCGTTGAGGCCCAGGCGGGCCTCGGGGAATTGGGTGCGAAAGCGGCTATAGTCGTAGCGCACCAGCAGTTGTCCGCCGCGGTAGCCCTCGTCGGTGGGCACGGAGAGCACGTCGAAGCCGACTTGGGAGCCAAGGCGCGCGCCGAACGCCGAGCCGTCGCCATGGGCGCCGCCGGATTGATCGACGCTCAGAGCCGGCAGCGCACTGATATCGGCCGAGGCCGACCAGCCGCCGGCCGACGCGCGCCACCCGAGCCCGGCGCGAAGCTCACCGGCGATATAGCGGTGGCCGGTATACGAGAGATTCGGCTCGACGATGAAGCTGTCGATGGCCAGCCCCAGGCCGACATCGAGGGTGAGCGTCTGACTCAGCGACCGGCGCATATTGAGGCGGGTATGCAGAAAGCTCGCCTCGGTGCTCGGTCGCCGGTCGAGCTCGGCGGCCTCCTCGGTATTTCTGCCGGCGGCATAACCCCCTTCGGCCTCGACGGCCAAGCGCGCGCCGCTCGCGTCGAATTCGTAGAGCTCGGCCCGGATCCGAAGCGCGCCTCCCACATAGAGTTGAGGCTCGTGGGTGGTCGTCCTCGACTCCAGGCTCATCTCCAATGAGCGGCTCATCAGCATCGGCCCGACGGCGACGTCGACGCCGGCCGGCTCGCTCGTCACCTCCCTCTCCACAGAGGCTTCGGCGTGATCAGCGGTTCCCTCCTCGGCCGCCGCCGGGGCTGTTCCCACCACCAGCCAACATATCGAAGCGAGCGCGAGCACCGAATATCGAGTCGCGCTATTCGCAGTGGGGCTATTCGCAGTGGGGCTATTCGCAATGGGGCTATTCATAGTCAGCCCCCCCGTCGATCCACAGGCGCACCGTCTCGATGGTTTCGTCGTCGAGGCGGCCGCCGACCGGTGGCATCATCTGAGCGCCGTCGGCGACCAGCCGCATATAAAACGCGCTCGCTTCGGCGTCTCCGGGCTCGACCAACGCGATGCCGGCGGCGCTATCGACACCTTCGAGGGCCGAGCGCACCTGCTCGTCGGTGGCCCCGGTATCCCCTTCGACGTTGAAATTGGTGATGCCCGACGCGCCGTGACAGCTCGAGCCGGTCGCACAGGATTGGCGCACGACCTCGGCGACCTCGCCGAACTCGACCTGCAGTTCAGCGTCGGCCCCACCGTCGGCCTCGTTCAACCCGACGTCGCCGGTCGCCTCCAATAAATCGGGCGGCGCGCAGCTCGCCATCAGTAGGCACGTGGCAACGCTGACAAATAACGCAGCGCGCGGGGTGATCGCCCCGCGAAATGTCTGATTTCGTCGATCCAAGACTCAACGCCTCCATGTCCATAACGACCACCAGCTTACGACGCAACGCCGATCGGCGCAAAGGTATGACTTCTGCCACACAAGAAGTTTATAGAAAAACCGTTTGTCAGAACGCGTTGGATTTGTTAAGCGTCAAATGACGACCACTCTCGTTACAATTTATCGCTCAACTCCTGGGAAGGTATGTGTTTTCGCCACATCTCTGTGCGTCTCTTGTTTGTTCTTTGTTTGCTTATATCCAACGTTTTCGCAGCTGGGTGTGGTGGCGATGAAGACCTCTGCGCCGAAGACGATTGTGTCTTTGGCGTTTGTGATCCGGCTGATGGACAATGCGTCAACCCGGACACCTGCGAAGGCGATGACGAGTGCCTGGTGGGCTATGGCTGCGACGAAGGCCAATGCCAAGCCGACACCTGCGAAGGCGACGGGGATTGCGAGACGGGCGTTTGCAGCGAGGGAATTTGCCAGAACCCGTCGTCATGTACTCATAACGACGATTGCCTGCCACGCACCTACTGCGGCAGTGACGGAGAGTGTGTCGCCGACCCCTGCAACGAGGTCGATTGCGAGCGTGGCGTCTGCGAGAGAGGTACCGAGGAGTGTGTGGGCGCGGAAACCTGCACCGCCCAGACCGAGCAGCAGGATTGTCTGGACGGCCAGCGATGCGCCGACGGCACCTGCGTCGCCCAAGAGGACGTATGCGAGGAGCTCGATTGCCAGCGCGGAGTGTGTGACGAGGACGCTGCCGCGTGTGTCGATCCGGAGACCTGCACGGAGACATCCGACTGCACCGAGGGAAATTATTGCAACGACGCCGGCGAATGTGAGGTCAATGTCTGCGACGACGAGGGCATCGACTGTCCGCGCGGAGTCTGCGACGCCACCAGCGGCGAATGCGTCGATCCGGAGACTTGTAGCACCTCCGAAGACTGCCTCGACGGCAGCGTGTGCGTCCAAGATGACGGCCCGCGCGATCTGACCTGTCGGCCGCGTGCCGACGCATGCATGGAGGGCGGCTGCCCGGGCACCCAGCTCTGCGATCTCGACGAGGACGCACAGACCGCCGAATGCATCGAGGACGACGAGGTGGACTGCACCAGCGCCCTGGACTGCGTGGGCGATCGCATCTGCAACGGGCGCGAATGCACCGAGCCGACCGCGTGCGAAGACGACGCCCTCGAGCCCAACGACACGGCCGAGGACGCCGTCGACCTGCAGCAATCCGGCTACGTGCGTCAGGGAGGCGTCGCGGCGTCGATCTGCGACGGCGACACCGACGTCTTCACCTACGATTTGAGCCAAGCCGGTCTCGACCGCGGCACGTTCACCGTGCGTCTGAATATGCACCCGCGCCATATCGGCAACGGGGAACTCGAAGTCACCGTCCACGACTCCGAGGGAGACCTGGTCGACGAGGGCCAGGTGGACGACGAGGGCAAACTCGCCCTGGACATGAGCATCGGCGTGCTCGACGAGGCGGACGTCTATACGATCCGCGTCGCCGGGGTCGGCGAGGTCGGCACCCACGGCGTCGACTACGAGTTGAGCGCTCGCTATGTCGAAGACTACGTGCTCGCCCGCTGCGACGACGTGACTCCGCTTCAATTCGGTGTCACCACCGAGAACGACACGACCGACGCGGACACCGCCCAATTCGGCTCGAGCTGCGCCTCCGACCCGACGGCCACCACTGAGAATATCTATGCCATCGAGGTCGACGAGCCCAGCGAGGTGACCATCGAGGCCGAGGCCCTCGACGACGCCGACATCGCGTTGAGCCTGCGTGAATCGTGCTTTCGCGACGACAGCGAGCTGGCCTGCCGCGACCGCCAGTTCTACGACGCTCAAGACGGCAGCGATAATGACCCCGATCTCGAGCGCATCGTCGAGATGCTCTCACCGGGCACCTACTTCATCATGGTCGAGGGCGCCGCTGCCGGTGAGGGTGGCGCCTACGAACTCCGCGCCGAGGCGGTCTCGAGCGCCTGCGGCCCCGCCGAGAACTACTGTGGCGAAGCCGGAGAGTCGCGTGTCTGCACCGGCCCGGCCGGCTTCGAGCGCGAGGTCTGCTCGGAGGGATGCGACCCGGACAACGGCCGCTGCTTCCGCGAGCCCGGCGCGACCTGCGAGACTGCCGTCGCACGTGACGCCAGCTTTACCGAGACGATCGACTTCGGTGAGCTCAGCGACAATATGGAGCTCGGCGCGGTGAGTTGCCTGAGCGGCGCCGACGGCCAGATACCGACCGACGGACCGGACAAAGTCTACGCGATCGCCCTGCGCCCCGACCACGGCATGACCGCCAAACTCGACATGGCCGAAGACGAGCGCGGCGCGATGTATCTGTTGAGCGGGTGCGCCGACGCGACCTCGAGCTGCACCAGCGGCGTCGAGGTCGACGGCTCGGCGGCCGCCGACAACGATCCGCTGACCTACCTCAATGATTCCTCGCACTCCGAGACGGTCTTTTTGGTCGTCGACGCCCCGGGCGAGCAGGAGCTGACCACCGCCGAGCTCGACGTCCATATCGGCGAGACGACCTGCTCGCCGCGCGAATCGCGCTGCGTCGACGATAGACGCGAGGAGTGCAACGACATCGGCACCTTCTTCGTCGAGGACCGCACCTGTAACTTCGGCTGTGAGCAAGGCGCCTGCAACGCCCCGACCAACGATAGCTGCGAGGACCCGCTTGCGCTGAGCGCCAATACCACCGTCAACCAGCTCATCGACCCCTACGCCGACGACTACGACACCGGCGAATACGGCTGCGTCGACGGCGAGTCCCCGGGCAAGGACGCCGTCTACGAGGTGACCACCACCGAGGACGACAAGGTCGTCACCGTGGACGTGCAGGCCGACTTCGACGCGGCCGTCTACACCCTGGACTATTGCGGCGACGCATCGGCGGCCTGCTCGCAGGGCGCCGACGCCGCCGCAGCCGGCGAGACCGAGAGGCTCAGCTTCTACGCACCCACCGCCGGGGATTACCTGGTCGTGGTCGACAGCAAGGATAGCTCGGCCAACGGTTTCTTCGAGATTTCGGCCACCATCGGCGACCCCGAATGTAACCCCTCGGACACACCTACCTGCGACACCTCGCAGTCGGGCACGCTGTCATATTGCAGCCAGGCGGGCACCGACGAGCAATACGCCTGCCCCAGCGGCACCTGCACCGACGGCGCCTGTGAGGACGCCGGCGGCGACGAATGCCTCGACGCGATCGCGGTCAGCGACGGCGATACCGTCACGGGCGACTTTAGCGGCACGGACACATTCAATACCGGACGCGGCCAGACAGGCCAGTGCATCTTCGGAAACCGCGATGGCACCGAGGGCGAAGACACATTCTATCGCATCGATCTGGCCGCCGGCGATCTGCTCGAGGCCCAACTCGACACCAGCGTCGACGAGGCTCGACTATTCTTCCTGGAGAATTGCGATGCGGCGAACTCTTGCTTCGGCGGCCAGCCCGAGGAAGGCTCGCAGACCAAATACTACCACAGCGAGGACGGCGGCCCGGTCTACGTGGCGGTCGACCGCGCCGACGACGGCTCCGAATCCGGCGACTTCGATCTGAGCTTTTCGGTGACCTCCGGGCGCACGTGCAGTCCCGAGGCCAGCCGGTGCAAGGACGACAGTACCGTGCAGGTTTGCAACCTGGCGGGCACTGCCTGGGCCGACGAATACGACTGCCCCGACAGCTGCACCGCCGGCGCCTGCGACAGCGGCGCGCCGAGCGCCGACACCTGCGCGACGGCCCCCGATATCGGCAACGGCGCGGTCATCCGCGGCAACTTCGATCAATTCAACGCCGACGTCGAGGTCGATGAGACCTCGTGCTTGCCCTACGGCAACAGCGCCAGCGGCTCGGACGCGGTCTACCAGGTCCAGCTCAATGAAGGCTCGGTGCTCCAAGCCAGCCTGGTCACCCCGGCGCACGAGCCGCCGCACTTATACCTGATTGAAGACTGCGCCGCGGCCAACGACACTTGCGCGGCCGCCGCCTGGGAGGAACAGGACGACGGAGCGCACCTGACGTACGTAGCCGACCAGACCGAGACGCTGTTTTTGGTCGCCGACACCAACACCTCCGACGGTGACTTCGAACTCAGCGTCGACATCCGCGACCCCGAATGTAGTCCCGGCACCTCGACCTGTGCAGCCGACGGCGCGACGCTCCAATATTGCACCAGCAATGGTGTCTATGAGAACACCGCCTGTTCCAGCGGCACATGCTCCAACGGCAGCTGCGACTCTCCCGACAACGACCTCTGCCTGGAGGCCGAATCCATCAGCGACGGCGACACCGTCACCGGCACCTGGACGGGCACCAACGACCGCTTCATCGACGAGGGCCGCCACGGCCAGTGCATCTTCCCGGACTACGAGCACCCCGAGGGCCCGGACACTTTCTATCGAATCGACCTGCAGTCCGGCGACCTGCTAAGCGCCACGCTGGACTCCGACGACAGCCAGGCGCTGCTGTACTTCCTGGAGGATTGCACAAACTCCGACACCTGCGTGGGCGGGGGCTTCGAGGCCGCCGACCAGACTCAGCAATATTACGCAGACTCCGACGGCCCGGTGACCATCGCGGTCAGCCGCGGCTCGTCGTCGACCAACTCCGAAAGCTTCGATTTGACGGTCGACGTGCAGAGCTCGATGACCTGCCGACCCGGCGAGAGCACCTGCATCGACAGCGGCACCGTCGGCCAATGCAACGACTCCGGCGACGGCTACGACGCACAATATAGCTGCCACGCCGGCTGCAATCTGGGCGCATGCGACGCCGACGCGGCCAACGCCGACACCTGCTACAACGCCCCGCTCTTGTCGGGCAGCACCTATATCATCGGCGAATATGCCGGTCTGAATAACGCGGTCTCCATCGACGCCGACAGCTGCACGGGCGCCGAAGACGGCGGCGGGGATGCGGTCTACCGCGTCGACGTCGACGCCGGCGAGGTCCTCGAGGCCACCGTCACCTCCTATGAGGAAGAGGGTCCGATGGTCTACATCGTCGAGGATTGCTCGGACACCGAGGGCACCTGCTTGGACGGTGACGCGCGCACCTACTCCGATGACGGAGACACGGCCCGAGCGGCCTTCGCCTCCGACACGGACCAGACCGTCTATGTGGTCGTCGACTCGACCAACAATAGCCCCGAAGGGCCGTTCAGCCTGGAGGTCGAGATCGGCTCCCCGCAGTGCTCGGTCGGCGACCGGCGCTGCTCGCCGGACGACTCTTCGGTGGTCGAATATTGTGAGGAGAGCCTCACCTACGCCACCTACGAATGCACCGGCTCGTGTACCAACGGCACGTGTGACAACCCCACCGGCGACGAGTGCATCGACGCCATCCCGCTGGCGCCCGGCGAATCGTTCACCGGCTCGTATTCGGATATGAGCGAGAGCCTCAACCCGGGCGTGGGCACCTGCATTCACTCTCCGGAAAACGAAATGCGCGGCCGCGACGCGGTCTTCGCCATGGACCTCACCCAGGGCCAGGTGGTCCGAGCCACCCTCGAGCGTAGCAGTGAATACGGCAGCCCGGGCGACGGCGCCGGCATGTACGTGCTCGAAAATTGCGCCGGCGACGAGCGCGACACCTGCCTGTGGGCCGAGCCGCAATCCGACGAGCTCGAATTCCACGCCGACCAAGACGGCACCTATTATCTGGTCGCCGATTATGACCAATACGGCTACGACGACTTCACGCTGAGCCTCGAGGAGGTCACCACCGGCGCCGTCTGCCAGCCCGGCGAGACCTCGTGCGATCCGGCCACCGGCGAGCTGTCCCTCTGTGACACGACCGGCAGCTCGGTACGCTCGACCGGTACATGCACCGACGGATGTGAGGGCACCCAATGCGCCGCCCCCACGACTCCGAACACCACCTGTGCCGACGCCTATAAGCTCGACGGTAGCACGCGCCTGGTCGACACCTATGACCGCTTCACAGAGGACCTCAGCCTGGACTCGTGCGGGGTAACCAGCAGCGACACCAGCGGCCCGGACGCCGTCTATGAGGTCGACCTGCAGGCCGGCGAGGCCGTCGACGCCAGCGTCAACGTGATGACCGAGTACTCCGGAGATCCCACCGTCTATATCGTCACCGACTGCACCGACACCGACGCCACATGCCTGGCAGGTGAGGTCGGCTCGGAGAAGAAGGCTCGAGTGGGCTACGAGGCCAGCTCCGCCGAGACCGTCTACATCGTCGTCGACACCGACTCGTCGTATAACACCTACTATTACGAACTCGACGTCAACGTGGTCAGCGCAGAGTGTAGCGCCGGCGACGCCACCTGCGCCGACGACGACACTCTGCTCAGCTGCTCGGACTACGGGGTCTACCAACCCAACGAGTGCTCGTTTGGCTGCGCCAACGACGCGTGCCAGCCGCCGCCCAATGACGACTGCTCCGGGGCGATCGACGTGCCCGTCGACAGCACCACCTACCGCTTCTCGTCTACCATCGGCTCGTACGGCGACGACTACGATCTGGGTGACGGTACCGCCGGAAGCTGCGTGTTGAGCGCATCTGGCTACGAGGTGGACACCCCCGGCCAAGACGCCGTCTACAAGGTCAACGCCTCGGTCGGCACGATCATCACCGCCGAGTTCGTACCCGACTTCGATCAATCCTACGGCCCGGATGGCATCTTGTGGGTCTCCGAGGAGTGCCCGTCACTGGTCGATGGCTGCAGCGCGGGCGCCGCGCCGGGATACACCGACGACAGCACCGAGCTGACCTTCATCGCTCCCGAAGCCAAGACTTATTATATCGTGGCCGACGTCGATGACACCGGGGCCACGGGCAGCTTCCACGTCGATATCAGCGCCGAGTCCCGCTCGTGTATCCCCGGCACGACCGCCAGCTGCGACGGCGACGACCTGGAGTATTGCAACGACCTGGGCACCGGCTACGACTCGTATACTTGCGCCGGCGGATGCAACGTCGCCGGGTCCAGCCCCTCCTGTGGCGACCCGGCCGGTGAGATCTGCGCCGACGCGCTCGACGCCTCCGGCGGCGGGACCTTCACGGTGGACATGTCCACCATGGACAACGACTTCGACCTGAATCCGGGCGGTTGCACCCCGACCTCGACGTCGGCCAAGGACGTCGTCCTCGAGATTCCGGTCCAAGATGGCGAGTACGTCGAGGCCACGGCCACCCCGACGGCCAGCGGCGACGATCCGATGCTGTACTTCCTGAGCGATTGCTCCAGCGCGGCCACCGACAACCCGGCATGCGCCGGCGCGTCGGACTCGGCCGGCGACGACCAGCCCGAGACCGTCGGCCACAAGGCCCAGGAGACTGGAAGTCTCTTCCTGGTCGTCGACGGGCGGTATACCAGCGACCTCTCCGGCAACGTCGATATTGACGTCACCATCAGCCCGGAGCTTTGCACCCCCGGCGAGGTGCTCGGCTGCGACGACAGCAGCACGCTTCGCTATTGCAATAACCTGGGAACCGCCGAGGAGACCTACACCTGCAGCGGCCAGTGCGACGCAAGCTCCGGCACCGCGGAGTGCACCCAGCCCACCGGCGATATCTGCCCGGACGCCATCGACGCCACCGGCGGCGGCACGTTCACCGTTGATATGAGCACGATGTCCAACGAGTACGACATGAAGGGCCTGTCTTGCACCGGCGAGCCGATGCCCGCCGGCGACGCGGTCTACCGCATGGACGTCACCGCCGGCGACCAGATCACCATCGATGCCACGCCGGGGTCCAACGACGACCCGGCCCTGTACATCCTCGACGACTGCACCGCCGGTAGTAATTCCAGCAGTCGCACCTGTCTGGCCGGCTCGTCGGAGGGCTACGGCGGCCAGGCCGAAACGCTCGTCTACGACGTCGTCGAGGACGGCACCATCTTCGTGGTCGCCGACGCTGACGAAGTCGCCGAGGCCGTCGAGACGTGGACCGTCGACATCACGGTCAACTAACGGCGGGGACGGCGGGCTTGGGGGGTACGGCAGGCTTGAGGCTTGGGGGGTACGGCAGGCTTGGGGCTTGAGGCTTGGGGCTTGG
>CAYLTX010000027.1:0-55035 GCA_964386725.1 uncultured Bradymonadales bacterium
GGAGCGCACCGGGCCGGCCGGTAGATTAACTCTTGGCGTTTTCCCAGTCGGCCAAGAACTTCTCCAGCCCCGAATCGGTCTTGGGGTGGTGGAGCATCTTGTCGAGGACCGGGAACGGAATCGTCGATACGTCGGCGCCGAGCTTTGCGGCTTCGGTTACGTGACGCGGGTGACGCACCGAGGCGACCAGCACTTCGGTCTCCAGGTGCGGATAGTGGTTGTAGATGGTCACGATATCTTCGATGAGCTGCATGCCGTCGTGGCCGATATCGTCGAGCCGGCCGATGAACGGGCTGATATAGGTCGCGCCGGCCTTGGCGGCCAGAAGCGCCTGGTTGGCCGAGAAGCACAGCGTGACGTTGACGCCGATGCCGTCCGAGCTCATCTGCTTGCAGGCCTTGAGGCCTTCGCGCGTCAGCGGGACTTTGATGATCACGTTGTCGGCCCAGGCGGCATATTCGCTGCCCTCGGCGACCATCTCGTCGGCCTGAAGGCCGGTGACTTCGGCGCTGACCGGGCCGTCGACCAGCGAGCAGATCTCCTGGATGACTTCTTGGAAGTCGCGTCCGCTCTTGGCCACCAGGCTGGGGTTCGTCGTCACGCCGTCGACCAGACCCAGGCTCGCAGCCTCGCGAATCTCGTCGACATCGGCACTATCGATGAAAATCTTCATGTCGCTACCTCTCGTCTCAAATCTGTGGGGGCTATGCCGGACAACCTACGTTGGCGTTCTCCTAACATCTTAGCCCCTGCGTGCGCAACGCCGTGGCGCCAGTGTGCTTATTGCTAAAATCCAGCGGTCAACGCCTCCGGAAAGCAGACATCTGCGCCGTCGCGAAACGCGTCGCAAGCGTCGGGTCGGGCGGACTGTGCACAATAACGATCGGACAGGCATCGATAATCCTGATTGAACCGACAATCCCCGTCGGACGCACAGCGATTCAGGCAGATCGTACGGTCGGTATCGGGGACGACCCGGCAGACGCCGTCGTCGGGGCAATCGGTGTCATCGACGCACTCGTCGACGGTGCAATAGCCGCCACCGAAGAGCCCGGCGAGGGCGTCGATCTCTTCGGTGCATACGAGCTCGTCGGCGCACACCTCGCTGCTCGCACAGCGCGCGCCGAGCACGCTTCGGCACAGCGGTTGGCCGGCGCCGTCGGTGTGGCAATACGTGCCCTCGGGGCAGGCCTGTGGGTCGAGCTCGTGGCAGGCGTCGAGGCAATAATTCTCGGCATCCGTACCAAAGCATAGGGTGCCCGATACGCAGTCGAGGTTGTTGCCGCACGCCTCGCCATGGGCGGTATCACCGCCGGTATAACAGATCGACGACGCCCCGGAGAGCCGCCGTACGCAGATGCTGCCGTCGTCACAGACACGGCCGGGCTCGGAGCAATTCTTCATGCAGATGAATTCGGACGGGTCCGAGGCCGTCCCGATGCACGCCGCACCCTCGACACATTGGTTGGGCGCGGTGCACGACTCGCCGATCTGTCGGCGCTGGTCGACGTCCGGGCCGGTGTCGGCGTCGTATACGTGGGCGTCGGCGTCGGCATCTACTCCGGCATCGGCGACCGGAGCTTGGTCATCGAAGCAACCCCCCAAGGTGATGCTGAGAGCCAAGAGATATCCGAGGCAAAAAGCGCGAGACACGATACTTTTCCCGATTCGTGGTCAGATTAGATTGCGCGACGTGACTGGGCGCAATGTACTCAATTGCCATTCGTTTTGCCAATTGCTAAGACGTGCAGGTCGAAGGTAACAGGCACATCGCACGGCCACAGCCAACGCGAACCAAAACGGAGCTTTGCCCATGTTGGACATCAATTTCATTCGGGAGAACGTCGAGACGGTCAAGAAGGCCGCCGCCGACAAGGGATTCGACGTCGATATCGATCGACTGGTCGAACTCGACGAGCGTCGCCGCGAGCTCATCCAGGACAACGAGCAGGTCCGCGCCCGTCGAAACGAGGTCTCCAGCGCCATTCCGACCGTCTCCGACGAGGAGCGAGGCGAGCTCATCGAAGAGGGCAAGCAGCTCAAAGAGAAACTCCAGGAGCTCGACGATGCCCTCGGCGAGGTCAAAGAAGAATACGAGCAGCTCCTGTTGATGGTCCCGAACGTGCCCCTCGAGGAGGTGCCTTACGGCGAGAGCGACGAGGACAACGTCGAGGTGCGCACCTATATGGAGCCGACTGAGTTCGACTTCGAGCCGCGCGACCACGAGGAGCTCGGTGAGATGCTCGACATCATCGACAAGGAGCGGGCCATCAAATTCGCCGGCTCGCGCTCCTACCTGCTCAAGGGCGCGGGTGCGCTCCTGGAGATGGCCGTGATGCGCCTGGCCATGGATATCATGGTCGAGCAGGGCTTCGAGCCGGTGCTCGGCCCGGTCATGGTCAACGAGAGCGCGATGACGGGCACGGGCTTTTTTCCCTACGGCCGCGAAGATACCTACCACCTCGAGCGCGACGACAAGTGGCTGGTGGGCACCAGCGAGGTCTACCTGGTCAGCATCCATGCCGACGAGATCCTCGACGAAGACGAGCTGCCCAAGCTCTATACCGGACAGTCGCCGTGTTTCCGCCGCGAGGCGGGCAGCGCCGGCGCCGACACCCGCGGCGTCTACCGCGTCCATCAATTCACCAAGGTCGAGCAGGTCGCGATTATCCCGGCCGACAAGACCAAGTCGCGCGAAGTTCACGAGATGCTCCTGTCCAACTCCGAGCGGCTGATGCAGGCCCTCGAGCTGCCGTACCGCGTCGCCACCGCCTGCACCGGAGAGATCGGGCTCGGCCAGGTGCTCAAGCACGAGATCGAGACTTGGATGCCCTCGAGAAACTCCTACTCGGAGACCCACTCCTGCTCGAGCCTCTACGACTATCAAGCACGTCGGTCGGGCATCCGCTATCGCGACGCCGACGGCCAGATCCAACACGCCTACACCCTCAACAACACCCTGGCTGCCAGCCCGCGCATCCTGATCCCCATCCTCGAGAATTACCAGAACGAGGACGGCTCGGTCACCGTGCCCACGGCGCTGCGCCCCTATATGCATGACATCGCGTTGATCGAGCCCAGCTGAGCACGCACGCAAGACTCGGCAACACCCGGCAGGCGCGATTTCTTGGCTCGCGCTGCGCACCCGAATGCCTGGTGGGAGGGAGCAATTCTCGGTGTCACACCACTGGGTCCGAATCTGCTATACTCGGCCCAGCCACCTTTCTCTAAGCAGGACTGACCATGTTTGCTCGCTGTGCGCAAATTCGTCTGCTCACGCTCCTGGGCTTTGCCATGTTGGTCCTGATTGCCGGCTGCGGTGATGATGACGCAGGTGGAGGAGGCAGCGTGCCCGCGAGCACGAATTGTACCGCGCCCGACTGCGACGCCAAGATCGCAGCCGTGGTCGACGAGACCAATCAGGCGCGCTCTCAGCAACGGGATTGTGGCGAGCACGGGACCATCAACGCGGCTGCGTCGCTGACGGCCGACTCCGCGCTGCATCAGGCCGCCCAGGCCCACGCCAACGATATGGCCGCCAATGATTTCTTCAGTCACACCGGCTCGGATGGAAGCCAATTCTTCGAGCGTATCGAATCGGCCGGCTACGAGGGGCAACCTGTCGGGGAGAATATCGCCGGCGGACGAACCACCGCCGAGCAAGTGGTCAGTGGCTGGATGCAGTCGGATGGGCATTGCCGCAACATCATGAACGCCTCGGCGACCAAGATCGGCGTCGGCTTCGCCGAGGGCGGCAGCTACGGTACTGTGTGGGTGCAGGTATTCGGCCGATGAGCCTCCTTCCTAATCACGCCGATAGAGCAAGTACAACAGGCTGGGCAACAAGATCAGATCAGCCAAGATCGCGCCCGCGATCGTAATCGAGGTCAAAATGCCAAATTGGCGGGTGGGGATGAAGTCGCTGAATAGCAGGACCATCAGGCCGGTGACCAGCAGGACGCTGGTCAGCAAGATGGCGCGCCCGGCGCCGTAGTAGGTGTAGAGAATCGCCTCTTTGATCGTGGTGCGGCGGTCTAACTCCTCTCGGAAGCGCGCCAGGAAGTGAATGGTGTCGTCGACGGCCAGCCCCAGGCTGATCGCGAAGATGATCACCGTGGTCGTGTTTAAATTGATCCCCGCCATGCCCATATAGCCGAAGGTCATCACCAATGGGATGGTGTTGGGCAGCATGCTGATCAGCCCGAGTTTGAGCGAGCGGAAGACGACGGTCATCATCAAAAAGATGATGCCGAAGGCGACCAGCAAGCTGTAGAAGAGGTCGCGGATAAACGAGTCGAGGGCTACCGAGGCGACGTAGGCGTCGCCGGTCAGCCGGTAGTCGACCGTGGCGACGTCGCCGAACGCCTCGTCGAGGCGCGCCTCGAGCCGCTTGGCCAGTTTGAGTTGAGCCTTGGCGCCCACGTCGGAGACGCGCAGAAGTAGGCGTGCGTTGCGAAAGTCCGAGGTCACGAATCGATTGACTCCGGCGGGCTCGTCGGGGGCGCCGGCGATGAGCAGATGGAGCTGTTCGACCTGCTCGCGTGACTCGGGCATCTTCTCGCGCTCGGCCGGATCGCCCAGCAGTGCCGCCCGGGCCGATTGGTGGAAGTCGACGATACTCTGGGTGGACAGCACCTCGGGCTGGTCGGCTGCAAATTGCTGGACCCGGGCGATTCTTCGGTAGATCTCGGGGTCTTTGAATCGATCGAGGTCTTCGGACTCGAGGCTTATCTCGATGGGCAAGAAGCCGCCCATGCGTTGCTCGACGAGTTGGGTAGTCTTGTAGGTCGGGTGCTCCTCCTGGAAGACCTCGAGCAGGGTCGTGTCGATCTCGACCTGCGAGGCGAGCATGGCGAAGCCCGAGGCGACCAGCAGGCTCAGCACGACCACGGCCTTGGCGTTGGCTAGGAGATGCTCGCCGCTAGAGATGAGGAAGCGCTCGAGCAGCGCGCCCTCATGTAGCTTGTCGCTGCTGGCTTCCGTGTCGGAGCCGAGCTTCTTGCGGTGGACGGGCCGAAGGTAGCTCAACGCCGCCGGCAGGAAGAGCAGCGTCGCGGTATACGCGAACATCACGCCCACTGCGGACTGCCAGCCCAGATCCTGCAGGATATTGGTGTCCGCGGCGAGCAGGCTCACGAAGCCGACGGCGGTCGTGCAGCTGGTCAGCAGGCAGGCCAGGCCGGTGTGGCGAATGGTCGCCTTGACCGCCGCGATGCGTCCCTTGCCGGCGTCGATCTCCTCGGCGTCGCGTGTGAGCATATGTATGCTGTCGGCGATGCCGATGACGAAGATCAGCGTCGGCAGCACGTTGTTGACGATATTGATCGGCGAGTCGGTCCAGACGAGCGTGGCGATGGTCGCTAAGACCGCAAAGCAGACCACGAGGATGGGCAATAAGACGCCCGAGGTGCGCCGGAAGAGCCAGGCCAGGATGATGATGTAGATGAGGCCGGTCAGCGGCAAGAAAGTGAGCTGCTCGAGGCGCAACTGCTCGACGATCTGGGCGCGCAGCGTCGGCACGCCGCCGGTTTGGTACTCATAGCCGTCGGGCAGGGGATGGGCCTCGAGGCGCTGTTCGATGTCCGAGACAGCTCCCTCGAGCTCTTCGGCGCTCTGGCGGGAGTCGTCGATCCAGGCGAGCACCAGCGCCAGATCGGCGTCGCCGCTGACCAGGCGGTCGCGCACCAGCGGCTCGGCCAGGGCGACCTCGGAGAGCTTCTGGGCCTGTTCGGGGCTGACCTCGGCGCCGGCGGCCTGGTCCAATATCGGCTCGACGCTCATCGTCCCCGGGCTGTCGCCGGCGCGCGGAATCTGGAAGGTGGCGATAGACTCGGCGTTCTTGATAGAATCGAGCTGCCGCAGATCGAAAGTCACCTCGCGCAGCGTCTCGAGCATCGTCGGCTCGAAGACGTCGTCTCCGAGGACTGCGATGGTCACCAGGTTGTCCTCGCGTCCAAAGCGCTCGGCGAACTCCTCGCGGTATTCATTGGCCGAGGAGGTCGACTGGAACATCTGTTGCGGCGTAAAATCAAAGCCCAGGTCGGGCACGGTGGTCGCAAATAATGCGGCCAGAGCGAGCATCGCGGCCAGAATCCAGCGGCGATACGCAATGATTTTATTTGCAAGCCAGGCGTACATGAGACGCTCGCGCATCACGAAGGACGTTGAAAATAGACGTCTTCTTGGTTAGATGCTTCGCACGTTTGACCGGAACAGACAAGTTGAGAGACCATGGCCTCGCAGAGCCCTTACATCGGAGTGGACGTCGGCACGCGGCGTATCGGTCTGGCGAAATCGGACGCCGCCGGCCGATTCGCCATGCCCTTCGAGACGGTCGACGCCTCCAACCAACGCGAGGCGGCCGAGCGTATCGCCGAGCTGGTCGAACAGGAGGGCTGCCACACCATCGTGGTCGGCTGGCCGCTGACGCTCGAAGGCAGCGAGGGCAGGGCGGTGCGCCAGGTGGCCGGCTTCGTCGACAAGCTCGACGCCGCGCTCTCCGAGCTCGATCTCGAGCCCACGATTATTCGCTGGGACGAACGCCTGACCACCTCGGCGGCGGAGAGTTTTCTGATCGGCGCCGACGTCTCACGCCAACGCCGCCGAAAGGTGGTCGACCAAATCGCGGCTACACATATTTTGCAGGGCTACCTCGACTCTGTCGATAAAACTGGCGAGTCGGACGAATAACGATGGCTAAGAGAAGTAAATCAACCAGGCGGGACGACTCGTCGGCTAATGTGGCGCGCATTGCCTTGAGGCTTAGCGCTGTCTCCCTCGCCGTTGCGATGGCGGTCGCCGCCGCTTTTTACGTCCACTACCGCTCCTATATCGACCGAGATGTGCTCGACGAGGGTGAGAGCCGAACGCTGGTCATCCCCAAAAATACCGCCTGGCCGGAGGTCGTCTCTATTCTGCACGACGCACGCTTGGTCGAGCGGCCCACCTATTTCGAGTATTGGGCGCGTCGAAAACACCTCCCCGCGGCGGTCAAGGCCGGCACTTACGAGCTGAGCGGGCCGATCGGGCTGCATGAGTTGGCCGACGAGCTTCGCCAAGGCGGGTTGGTCGACGAGACGGTGGTGACCTTTCGCGAAGGCCTGACGATCTTTCATATGGCCGATCTCGTCGATGATATGGGACTCGCCGACCGCGAGGACTTCCTGCGCGCGGCCAGAAATGCCGACGAACTCGCCGCCGCGGGCGTCCAGGCCGACAGCTTCGAGGGCTACCTCTTCCCGGACACCTACCGCTTCCGCAAGGGCACCTCGGCCACCGAGATCGTGCGCAAGATGCACGGGCGTTGGCAGGCGGTGTGGATGTCGCTCGAAGAACAATACGCCGACGGGCTCGAGGCCCTCGAGGAGGACTACGACTTCGACCGTCACGAGATCGTCACTCTTGCCAGCATCGTCGAGCGCGAGACCGGCGTCGACGCCGAGCGAGACACCATCGCGCGGGTCTTCCTCAACCGCATCGACCGCGACATGCGCCTGCAGACCGACCCGACTTGTGTCTACGGTGAGGACACCTACAAAGAGGTGCCGAAGCCCAAATACTGCAAGGATCCGCTCAATCGTTATTCGACGTATATCATCGACGGTTTGCCGCCCGGGCCCATCGCCAATCCCGGCCGGGAGAGTATGGCGGCGGCGCTAAACCCGAGTGCAAAGCCCGAGGCGACGCGCTATCTTTTCTTCGTCGCTCGCCGCGATGGCACCCATCGGCACTATTTCTCGAAGACCTTCGCCGAGCACAAGCGGGCGATTCGACGCTTCTTGAGGTGAATCCTCACAGTCCCCACGGCGACCTGCTTATGATCGATTGGTATCGGCTTGCACTCACACCTGCCATTCGTCGAATGGGGGCATTGCTGCGCGACGAATTTGGCGTGTGGGTCGGCTTTATCGACGAGCATGGCAAGGCTCATCCCATCGCCGGTGGAATCACCCCCATCGACAAGCCAGGGTGTCAGCGGCTGATGGCCACTTCGGTATTGTCCAATCAGGACGGAGAGCCGAGGACATGCGTTCAATCGCTTCGGCGATGGGCGGCGGCCGCGCAGGAGGCCGGGGAAAGCTCAGAGGACGCACCCATCGAGGCCAGCTGCCATGCGGGTTTTTCGGCGATGCTCTTTCCGCTGGCCCTCACCGACGCCGACCCCAAGACCGAGACGACTTCGGGTTGTCTTTACGTATCCGGTTGGGTGCCCTCCGAGATGTCTCATCGTGCGCTCGGAGAGATCCGCAAGACCCTCGAGGACAACGCGCTGATGCGCGAAGATGGGCCCTCCGAGGAGGAGGCGATCGACCGTATTCCGCGGCTCGACCGCCGCGAGCGCGGGTTCGTGCGCAGCATTTGCGATAATATCGTCGAAGAAGTCGAGCAGCTCTTCGCCGAGCCCGACGGGCGCGCTTCGGTGGTCGTCGAGGGGCAGAGTTTTCACGGGATGGTCGGCGCCAGTCCCAAGGTGCTCGATCTCTTCGAGACCATCTCCATCGTCGCCGACAGTAACTCCACGGTGCTCATCGAGGGCGAAAACGGCACCGGCAAGGAGCTCATCGCCCGCGCCTTGCATCTGGAGAGCCGCCGCAGTGAACGGCCGTTTGTGGCGCTCAACTGCGCGGCGATTCCCGGAGACCTCATCGCCAGCGAGCTGTTCGGCCACAAAAAGGGGGCGTTCTCGGGGGCACATCGCGACCGCTCGGGGCTCCTGGCAGAGGCCGACGGGGGCACGCTATTGCTCGACGAGATCGGCGACATGGATCTGCATCTGCAGGTCAAGTTGTTGCGCTTTCTCCAGGAGGGCACCTACATGCCCGTGGGGGCCAACGACACCCGAAAGGTCGACGTGCGCGTGTTGTGCGCGACCAACCAGGATCTTCGGGAGCTGGTACGCCAATCCAAATTCCGCAAGGATCTTTACTTTCGCATCAACGTCATCAACTTAACCTCACCGCCGCTTCGGCGACGTCGGGGCGACGTGAAGGTGCTCGCCGACCACTTTTTGGCCCGAGCTGCCAAGCGACACAACCGGCCCATCAAGACCCTCAGCGACACCTGTCTCGAGAAGCTCGAGGCCCACCAGTGGCCCGGTAATGTCCGGGAGCTCGAAAACGAGATCGAGCGGCTGGTCATCATGTCCGGCGACGAGGAGCATATCACCGCCAGTTTACTGTCCGAACGTGTGGCGCCATCTGAGGCGGAGCCCGACTTTCCCGGCTTCGAGGATATGGAGTTGCCCGAGGCCGTCGAGCAACTCGAGCGCACCATGATCCTCGACCAGCTCCGCGAGACCGGCTGGAATAAGAGCCAGACGGCGCGCAATCTGGGCGTGAGCCGACGAAATTTGATCCGCAAGGTCTCCCGATACGAACTTGAGCGATTCCGCGAGGACTAAATTGACACGCCGTCGGGGGTGGAGGTGGGCTTGGGGAGCGGCCGTATGGGTCTCGCTCGGCGTGCTCCTATGTCCTGTGCTCGGCTCCGCAAAGCCCGCAATGCAGGACTGCACCGAGGAGGGCGCCTGCGAGCCGGTGCTCGTCGAAGCGATCACCATCGATGGGCTCCAACGCACCAAGCCCGGCGTGGTTTACCGCGAGTTGCTGGTCGAGGAGGGCGAGATTGCCAGCCGCGCGGTCATCGCCGAGAGCATCCAACGCGTCCGAAATACCGGCCTCTTTCGCAAGGTCACCTTCGAGCTTGCCCGCGATACCACCGAGGGCAGCGACACCACCGAGGGCGATCGCGCGGTCACCTTGCAGATCGAGGTCGACGAGCGGTGGACGACGCTGCCGATGTTTCAGCTCTCCAGCGGAGGCGGGACCTACCGCCTGATTACCGGCGCCTACGATACCAACTTTTTGGGCCGTTATCTCGGGCTCGGCGGCCGCTACGAGCGGCTCGGGGAGACGAATTCGTTTTATGCGTGGGCGTATGACCCGCGCGCCTTCAACGAGCGGCTTCGACTGGGCGTCGAGCTCGGCTCGCGGAATCGGACCTTTACTCTCTACGGCGACGACGGCCGCCAATCCGGCGGCTTTCTCGTCGATCAGTTTACGGTCGGGGTGTCGGTCGAAAAGGAATGGCTGTGGTGGTTGCGCACCGGTATCTCATTGCGTTTCGACCATGACGACTTTTCGCTGTCGACGATCGCACCCGAAGTCGCCGACCTCCAGCGCGAGCGCGGCCTTCCGGAGCCGGCGTATTTTTTGTCGGGGCATCTGGGGGTATCGCTCGGACGCATCGACCAAGACAATTATCTCTTTGACGGTACGGAGCTCGGCCTGAGCCTCAGTCATACAAACTCCGCGATCGGATCGACCCACGATCAACTCAAATTCGGCTTCAGGCTGAACCACTTCGAGATGCTGCCGCTCAATAGCAATTTGGGGGTTCGGATCGCCGGGGGGACTTCCAGCGTCGAGGCCATCCACCGCCGCTATTATGTGGGCGGGCTGGACTCCATCCGCGGGTTTCCCCACCAGCGCTTCGCCGGCGAGCATTATTGGCAGGCGGGCGTCGAATACCGTATCCCGTCGTTCGATATGCGTTGGTTCGTCTTGCAGCACATCGCCTTTGTAGACGCGGCCGGGGTCTCCGACGACATCGCCGAGTTCGCCACCCTCTCGGGAGCGAGCGCCGGTGTGGGCGTTCGGGTGATGGTGCCCAAAATCCAAGGCCTTATCGCTCGATTTGATTACGCGTGGGCCATCGACGGCCACGCCCCCAATGCCCTGAGCATCGGCGGCGGGCAGTTCTTCTAAACCACTCCTACTCCGAAACCCGGTTTCCGAAATAGGAGTGATTTTGTCGTCTAGTGGGGTCATTTCGGGCGCTTGGCGATCGCAGGGTCGAGGTCCCGAATCCCGCTGCGCCATTGGTAGGCAGCGTAGCTTCCGATCACACGCTTGCTATAGTTTCTGGCCTCGTCGTAGGGCACGTCCTCGACCCACAGCGCGATATCGTCGGTCTTGTAACGCCTCAGCCACTTGGAGACGGCGCCGCCGCCGGCGTTATAAGCCGCGGCCATGAGCACGGGGTGGTTGTCGAAGCGGCGCGCCAGCGAGAAGAGGTGGTCGACGCCGACGCGGATATTGACCAGCGCGGTCTTGAGCCGCTCGGGGGTGGCGTCGCCGTCGATATCGTCGTCGTGGCCGAGCGCAGTCCGCGGCATCAATTGCATCAAGCCCAGGGCCCCCGCCCACGACTCGATATCTTCGATGAAGCTGGACTCCTCGCGCATAATCGCGGTCGGAAACGCCGGATCGACCCGCTCGCCGCGGGTGGCCTGGCGCTGCTCGGCGACCACAGCGCGCAAAATATCGCCCTCGAAGGGATTGGGCCAGGCCACCGCCCAGCGCACCTCACGAGCAGCCTCGGGGCCCGCCCAGGGCCGCCCGAAGACCGAGCGCCGGGCGATATTGTGGCTGACCGGATAGCGCTGGGCGAGGTGCTCCAGGTAGGCGAGTCGCCACCGATCCTCGTCGGCTCGCTCGGCATCGCTCATCCGGGCCCGCTCGACGTCGGCCGCCATCGCGTAGAGCCCGAGCCGCACGAGCCGATGGGCCCCCGACTGGCTCCACTTCGAGTCTGTGAACCAATCGGCGACCTCGGCCTGACGACCTGCCTCGAGCGTGTCGGGCTCCTCACCCATCTCGACGATGCGCTGGCGCGAGAGATACCCGTAAAAGCTAAACGGATAGCGCCCCCAGGTGGTCTGCCACGACTCGGCGGCCTTGTCTTTGCGCCCAAGCTTCTGCCACGCGCGCCCGGCGAAGTATCCGAGGCGGCCCTGGCTATAATAATGACCGTCGAAGTCGGGCATCTCGAGCTCGCCCAGCCGCGCCAAAAACGCCTTATAGTCGCCGGCTCGATAGGATGCCTCCAGATGCTCCCAGACGATCTCGTGGACCATGTCTCCGTCGGGATGATTCGCCAGGGCTTTCTCGACGAGGCGCTTCTCGCGCGGAGCGCGCTTTTGATCACGGGCGATGCGCGCCAGGTACAAGAAGGCATCGTCGGCGTGGGTTCGATGGGAGTAGTCTTCGAGCAACGTCTCGAAGCGCTTTTCGGAGTCGTCGTATTTTTTCCGGCCGTACAACATCCTTCCGACCGCATAGAGCGCGCTGACTCGTGCGTCTTCATTTTTATCGTCGGTACACTCCTCGATGATCTTTTCGTAGGTGCCGATGGAGTTGGTTCGCTGTCGCAGCCGGTATTGGGTGCGACCGAGGCGAAAGCGGGCGCGACAGCGCTCGATCTCGTCGAGCTCGTCGAAGTCGATCTCTTGGAGCTCGGCGTAGGCATCATTAAAACGAACCGCGCGGTACAACCGCTCGGCACGGCGCACGCGCATCGGCCCGGACGGCTCGAAGCTCAACTCGCCAAAGCCCTCATGGGTCTCCTCGGGCAAGCATCGGCCGCGGACGCGATCGGCGAGCTTCTTAGTTGCGTCGAGCGATTTGCCGCGCTCGACGAGCAGCCCGGACAGCCACGCGCAGGCATCTTCGGTCCGACCGCTTTGCAGCGCAGCGTCGGCCCGCTCCAACGAGGGAAGACCGCCCGAGCGCAACGCGTCGATGCGCGCGGCGACCAGCGCCGACCCGGCATAGCCGCGGTCGAGCGCACCATTGTCGGTGATGGCAGTGAGCACCTCGATATCCGGCTGATCACTATCAGAGAGGTTCTCGGCGGCCTTGAACTCCAAGAATGGCCGCAGGTTTTCGTGCAAGCGACTGGCCTTCAAATACGCGAGCCCCGCGCGCGCTGGATCGCCGGCCTGCTCCCATGCCGACGCCGACATGAGCAATAGGTCGACGCGCGCCTGCCAATTCGACTCGCCTGCAGCGATGCTGCCGATCGCGTCTTCGAAGGCGGCGGCGGCCTCCTCGAAGCGCTCGCCGGCATACAAGTGCATCGCGCGAGCGCAGGCCGGGTCACTGCAAAAGCTCGGGGGCAGCACGCCATCTTTGGCGGGTTCGGCTTGGGCCGTCGCGCTCGCGGCGACCAGCGCCAGTGTGAGCACCAGAGAGAGGCCGAGACGAAGGGGCGACATCGATTCTTGGATAGATAGTAGTTTCACAGGGTTTTGACTGGTTTGAAGATGGTCAGGTGGGGCACCGAGAGTGTGCGAATCCGCCGCCTTCGGCGATCGGAGCTGGTTTGGAGGTAGAACCTAAAAGAGGAGCCCGTTTATTCGCCAGCCGATGCCGACTTGCAACACATGCATGTCGATATCGTAGGTCTCGCGGGCCCCGTCGAAGTCGGCGATATGCCAACGGTACACGAGGTTGAGCCACGGCGCGTGACCGCCATCGGGATCCCATAGCGGCATGTCGACGCCGGCTCCCAGCGAAGTAAACGGCCCAAAGTCGGTCTCATAGCTGCCGTCGTCGGCGCGCTCGAGCACACTGGCGCGCGCACCGGCGCCGAGTTCCACGAAGACCGACGCCAGCGTGTAGCTGAGCCAATCGTTTCCGAGCAAAAGCAAATAGCCGGGGTGGATGGCCAGGTAGGCACCGAGGCCGTGTTGGTCGATGGCGCCGGGCGTCGACTCGTCGGTGGGTGTCAATCGGTCGAAGCGGTAGGCCAGGCGCAGATCGCCGATGAGCATCGGAAAGGAATGACGAACGCCGGCATCCATATGCCACCCATCATAGGGGGCCTTCGTTGCGAGGCTGGCGCCGCCTCGAAGCGCATACTCGACGAACGCTCCGGTGAAGTACGGGCTATAATCGGAGCTGGCGGCCTCTTCGGCCTCGGCCTTCGGCTCGGGCTCGCCGGGATCCGCAGCGTTCGCCGGCGCCCCGATGAGCAGGCTCGCGGCCGTCATCGCCAGTGTCAGGACCCAGCTTCGCGCAGGGGAGGGCAGTATGGTTTGGAACATCGTGTCTCGATCCGTGCAAAGACTCTGTGCGGGCGCAGTCTAACGTAGTCTCGCCGCCCGGCAAGGAGCCGTCACAAAATCGATGCCAATCAGGGTTGCACCACACGCACGGATGACCTACGATTCACGGCGATCGGCACCCGATTTGGATTCGGAGACGTTGCTATCGTTCATCGTGAGGTACGCGGATGCTACTGAAGAATAAGCGACTTATCGCAATCATGGCGTTGGCCAGCTTTGGCCAGGTCGCTTGCTATAATACGTATTTTATCGACAAGAGCGAGCTCGAGAAGCTCGAAAGCCAGGTCGAGCAAAAGGAAGTCGTGGTGGTCAACGGCGACTGCTCGGACGCTGCCTCGGCTTCAGCCGAACAGAGCGATGAGAAGACCGCCTACCGCTCTTTAGAACTCGACGGAACCCAGTGGGCTCAGGCCGGCGAGGGTGAAGAGGCCGCGACGGCCAGCGACGCTACCGGCGCCAAAGAAGGCGCTGAAGCCGACGAGTCTGGACGCCCCGACTGTACTCAGGTGCCCGTTTCGACCGCCAACCCGGTCAACGTGGTCACTGAAGACGGACAGAACTACCGGGTCACGCCGTTCAACTTCATGATGAGCGAGCAGCAGATCGTCTCGCCGGAGTACGATTTGCTCTTGTCGCTCGATGAGGTCGAAGGCGGCGAGGTTCGCGAATTCAGCACCTGGAAGACCATCGGCCTCGGGGCCGGCGTCACCGCCGTTGCCGTGGGAACCGTCGTGGGAATCATGCTGGTCGCTCCCGAGAGCAAAGGCTTCGCTCAATAACCCGATCAGTCGGCCCGGCTCGACTGACGAGATAGATCTCGGCCAAAGGCGCGCTTTCCTCACACGAGGCAAGCGCGCCTTTGGCGCTTCTTGGGCTCGCCTCACCGGCGCAAATCCGCCGCTATGTTGATCTACCCCCTGCAAACTGCTAGTCTCCTCGCGTGTCTGCAAATTACAAATGATTTCGATAAAAAAGGCGAGGCCCACCTATGGCTACCTACTTCCGTGGGAGCACCTGGTCGCTTGTGCTGTCAGCGCTCTTGGCGCTGGTTTTAATTGGTTGTGGCGACGGCAAGGTCAATACCAATGTCGATCAGTCGCGAAACGATCGCGACGAAACAGCCCCCAATCGCAGCGACCAGTTTTTTATGGTGCCCGCGGGGGAGCCTGACTTCATAGGGAACGTCACCGAATCGGTGCCCCTGAAGGTCTTCCTCTACAATACCGAAACCGGCGATGCGGCCGACGGCGAGCCGATCAGCTTCGAGCTTCTCGAGCCCGATGAAGTCGAGGAGGCATCGCTTTCGGCGATGAGCTCCGAGACTGGCTCAGACGGAAGCGCCGCCATCGATCTTCGGCTCGGTTCAGTGCCCGGCACGGTCAAGGTTCGGGCCAACCACGAGTCGGCCAACGCGGTCGACTTCACCGTCGAGATTCAGCCGCTGGAGACCGGCGACCTCGAAGTGAACCTGGAGAACGCGGGCGCCTCGAGCATGCCGCTCAATGATATCGACTTGCGCCTGTATCGAAACGGCGATTATAGCTGCACCGAATTCAGGCCGCTCAACCCCCGCCAAGACGGCGAGCTGAGCACCTATGTGGCCGGGACGACCAACGAGACGGTGACCTTCGCCGATCTCGGCACTCGCCAGCGTTTCATGGTCACCGCCATCGGACGCGGTGATGCCGGTCAGATCGCCGGCGCCGGCTGCATCGAGGATATCGGCATCGTGGCCGACCAGGTGACCACGAAAGAGCTGCTCCTGCAGCTGATTCCGCTCAATCCGGTCGGTCGCTACGACGTGACCAGCCACTGGGACTTCAGCCAAGCGGTCGCCGAGTCCGGAAGCGTCGGCTCGACGATCATGCGCGTGCTGGACATCTTCGAGAATCCCGGCCAGGCCCTGTACGACGAGACCGTCCGCCTGCTGCGAAACTTCATCGGGATCGGCGCCTCGGTCATGGACACCTTCTTGAGTGTGACCGGCCTGGACGACGAGTTTGTCGACCTTGTCAACGGTGTGGTCGAGAATAATGAGACATTACGGCGTATTCGAGACGCAGGACGTGATTTGCGCGACGTCATCGCCAACCTGGAGGTGCATAGCGAGCTGACGATCGGCAAGATGACCTCCGATTATGAATTCCGCGGCACCGACAACTGGTTGGGGATCACCCTGTACTGGCGCTGGGATTGTGACGCGAACTCGCCGCCCGATTGTGGGGCGATCAATATCGAGGCCGACAGCGACGGAGACTTCGGTGAATTGGGCGTGGTCAGCTCGGAGTGGCGCGGGAGGGTCGACGGCTACAACCGCATGGTCATCCAGCGCCATCCCATCTCGCTTCGCTACGGCCGCTTGATCATGTATATCCTCAACGAGGTCATTTTGCCCGAAATGACCGACGGTAACGCCAACTCGCTCAGCGAGGCGTTTACCTACTGGGTCTGTGACGGCATGGGCTCGGCGATCACCGGCTCCGACGGCGAAATCTGCGCCGCCGGCTACTGCGTGACCGACGACGACATCTCCGGGGTCTGTGAGAGCGCCGGCTCGACGGTCTTTGGTTTCGCCGACCTTCTGGTACGCAACCTCGAATACGACGTCGGCCTGACGGTGGGGGGCGAAGCCAAGCTGGTGGAGACGACCTCCGACGGCTTCGTCGACTTTCTCGAGGACGGCATCTACGATGGCGTCATGCAGAACTCGGACATCGGCCAGACCCAGGGATCGCCGGTCGAGGCAACCTGGTCGGGCGAGCGGCGAGACTTCGAAACCGATAACCTTTGATGACTCAGCCGGGTCGGCTCGGGGCAGGGGGATTGACTTTCCCTGGCTCGCAGCCGATCACTGGGTGAGCATATTCTTTACGCGGTCGGAATCTCCGCATATACTCCGATGGCACTTAAACCGGCTTTTCAAGGGCCAATTCAGGAAGCGCACATGAAGCTCATTTGTGCCGGCATGACCGACGTCGGAAACGCCCGAGAGCACAACGAGGATGATTTTTACCTCTCTGAGGGCAATGAAGCCCTCTGCGTGGTCGCAGACGGAATGGGTGGACACCGTTCCGGCGAAGTGGCCAGTGCGATGGCGATCAAGGCAATGGTCGAATATTACCGCGAGACGATGTCCGAGGAGGATTTTTCCTCGGAGTCCGTCAACGGCGAGGACACCGTCGACCTCATCCAACGTCGGCTCCGTCAGGCCGTCCTCAAGGCCAACAGTGCCGTCTTTACGGCTGCCTCCGACAGCGAATTATATAGGGGCATGGGCACCACGGTGGTGTCCGGCTACTTCACCAATGAGGGCGTGTACTTCGCCAATATCGGTGACTCGCGCGCCTATCGACTGCGCGACGGCAAACTCCAGCAGCGCACCGAGGATCACTCCCTGGCCAACGAATATGTCCGGATGGGCATTCTGGCCGCCGAGGATATCGAGTATTTCCCCTACAAGAACGTGATCACGCGCGCCTGTGGACTGACCGACGAAGTCGAGGTCGACGTTCATTATGAGGAGCTGCAGGTCGGCGACCTCTTCCTCTTTTGCACCGACGGGCTGACCGACATGGTCCGAGACAATCAGATCGAGGAGATGCTGGTCGAGGAGCAAGATATCGAGGTGCTCTGCAAGCAGTTGGTCGACCGGGCCAACCAGAACGGAGGCGACGACAATATCACCCTGATTTTGGCCAAAGTCGTCGAATAATACGCGGCGACATTATTAGAGACGGCCCCACCAGATGCCCGCGAGAGCGGGCTTTTTTGGTTTTTACGCAACGATCTGCCTCCTTTTGCCGAAAACTAGAGTGAGGACTGCGATCCGATCACTCGACCTTCAGGCAAAGGAGCACAGATGGCGAATTCTCACGACGTGGCCGACAAAACCCGCGGTTTCGGAGCGGTCGACGATGCCGAACGCGCCGCTCGCTACAGCGCGTGGCGGGTACCCGGGATCGGATATCGGCGCATGGCCCGCCTGGTCGATGAGACCGGCGGAGACATCGCCGGGCTCTTCGCCGCGGGCGCGGCTGCGAGCCGGGAGGTCCTGGCACGCGTCCAACTGTCCGAAAAGGCCCACGCCCGACTCGAGGCGAAGCTGGCTGCGGCCGACCCGGCGGCCGAGTTCGCCCAAGAGCTCGACCGCTTGCCGGCAGACACACGGATCTATCACCTGGCCGAGCCGGGCTACCCGCGCCGGCTGCTGGACCTGCGCGACCCGCCGGTCTTTGTCTTCGTCCGCGGCAAGCTCGATTTTCTCGACCACCTCTCGACGGTGGCTATCGTCGGAAGTCGCAAGGCGACCGTGCACGACACGCGGCTCGCCCGTACCGTTGCCAGAGAGCTCGGCGAGGCCGGCGTGAGTATCATCAGCGGCGGCGCGCTGGGCATCGACGTGGCGGCCCATCGGGGCTGCCTGGACACCCAAATGCCGACAGTCGCCGTGCTCGCAGGCGGCGTCGATCGGCCCTCGCCGAAGCGAAACGTCGAGGTGCTCGAGGCCGCCGTATCTTGTGGCGCGCTCTTGAGTGAATATCCGTGCGGCACGGAGCCGCGCCACTTTCACTTCCAGCGCCGAAACTCGCTCATCGCCGCGCTGGGCGACGCCACCGTGGTGGTGCGAGCCGGGGAAAACAGCGGCACGCTCATCACTGCCCGCGCGGCCGCCGAGATTGGGCGACCCCTGTGTGCGTTTCCCGGGCCGCTGGGAGAGCCGCTGGCCGCCGGATGCCATAAACTGCTGGTCGAAGGCGCCCAATGCGTGCGCGGCGCAGCCGATATCTTGGAGTACGTGCTCGGTCGATTGCCCGCGCGGTCTCTTGTGGAGCGAGAAGACATGCCGCGAGGAGATACGCCGCGAGGAGACAAGCCGCAAAGCGCCCTCGGGCAGAAGTCCCTCTTCGGGGCCGATCGCGCTGCCGGCTCCCCGAGCGCAGATTCGCCCGCCGGACCGGCGATCGAGGTCGATGTCAGCGGCGACGCCAGGCGTGCCCTCGAAGAGCTTCGGGGGCTGGCCGAGGCCTCGGGCACACGTTGTGTCCACGTCGACGAGCTCAAGCGCAGCCTCGATATGGAAGCCCGCCGTGTCGACGCGCTGCTCCTCGAGCTGGAATTGTGCGGGGCGATCTCGAAAAAACCGGGGGCCAACGCCTTTGTTTTATGAGCGCGTGTGAACGTGAATGACCGGATATTCGCCGACTAGGCGCCCAGTCGGCGCCCCGAAATACTGGACCAGGTGACTGCACTCATTGACAGTCAGAGTATGCGATTGTACCCAATGGAGGGTAATCTGAGCCTGCGCCGCGCACCCATCTTTGCGCCGAGCTCACTGGTCGTCTCGAGCCGCCCCTCCCATCTTCGTCGAGGACCTCTGATGGATAGACAATTTCTTTTGGCTCCCGGTCCGACGCCGGTCCCCGAAGAGGCACGCTTGGCGATGGCCAAGAGCCTCATCCACCACCGTGGACGGGAGTTTCGTGAACTTTTCAAAGAGGTTCGTGAAGGTCTGGGATGGCTCTTCGAGACCGAGCAGCCGGTCCTGACGGTGACCGCCAGCGGCACCGGGACCTTCGAAGCGGCGATGATCAACTTTACCCGGCGCCAGGACACCATCGTGTGTATCGGCGGCGGAAAATTTGGCGAGCGATGGGGCGATGTCGGTCGTGCCTATGGCATGAACGTCGTCGACGTCGATGTCGAGTGGGGCGAGGCGGTCGAGCCCGAGCAGGTCAAAGAGGTGCTCGAGGCCAACCCCGACTGCACGATGGTCACGCTGACGGCCAGCGAGACATCCAGCGGAGTTTTGCACCCCTTCGAGGAGATCGCCGAGGTCGTCCACGACCATAGCTCGGCGCTATTTGCCGTCGACGGCATCACCGCCGTCGGTGTGCATCGCGTGCCGATGGACGCCGCCGGTATCGACATTCTGGTGGCCGGCTCGCAGAAGGCCTTCGGGATTCCTCCGGGCCTCGGGTTTGTGGCCGCCAGCGAGCGCGCCTGGGAACGCGCGGCCGACAGCGACCACCCGCGCTACTATTTTGATCTGCTGCGCGAGAAGAAGCGCCAGATCGACAACCAGACCGCATTTACCCCCGGCATCACTCAGATCGTCGCCGCGCGCGTGGTCTTGGAGATGATGGCCAAAGAGGGCAGAGATGCGCTCGTCGAGCGCCACCGCGTCAACGCGGACGCAACCCGCGCGGGCATCGAGGCTTTGGGGCTCGAGCTGCTGGCCAGCCGGCCGGCCAACTCGGTCACCGCCGTATTGACCCCAGAATCACTACCGGCCGGCGACCTGGTTCGCACCATGCTCGACGAGCACGGGGCGATCATCGCCGGCGGTCAGGCACACTTGAAGCCACGTCTATTTCGCATCGGCCATATCGGCTTCTTCGATCGCAGTGACATCCTCAATGCGTTGAGCTCGTTGGAGCTCGCGCTGTCCAAGCTCGGCCAGTCGGTCGAGCCCGGCCAGGCCGTCACCGCCGCCCAGCGAGTTTACGCGGGCAATTCACGCTAGACCTAGTTTTCGGATTCGACTCATGGCAGCAAATGTCATCATTGGCGCCCAGTGGGGCGACGAAGGTAAAGGCAAGGTCGTCGATCTCTACACCGAGTTCGCCGACGTTGTCGTTCGTTTTCAGGGAGGCAACAACGCCGGGCACACGCTGGTCGTTGAGAAGGACGGCGAGGTCCAAAAGACCGTCTTGCACCTGATCCCCAGCGGTATTCTGCACTCGTCCAAGACCTGCGTCATCGGCCAAGGGGTCGTGCTCGATCCGGAGGTGCTGCTCTCGGAGATCGACGCGCTCCGCCAGCGCGGCTATCTCGAGCGCGACGAACAACTGCTGATCGCCGACGACGCCAGCGTCATCATGCCTTATCACCGCTCGCTCGACGTGCTGCGCGAGCAGGCCAAAGGCGACGACAAAATTGGCACCACCGGGCGCGGCATCGGCCCGTGCTACGAGGACAAGGTCGGCCGACGCTCCGTCTTCGTGCGCGATCTGCTCGACGAGGGGCGGCTTCGCACCAAGCTCGACGCCATCCTCTCCGAGAAGAACGTCATGCTCGAGTGGTACGGCCAGGAGCCGATCGACTTGGATGAGTTGGTCGAGACCTTCCTGGGCTACGGCGAACGCATCGAGTGTTTCGTCGGAAACGCCGGGCGCTTTGTGCACGAGCAGGTCTCGCGCGGTCGCAACGTGCTCTTCGAGGGTGCTCAGGGCACCTTGCTCGACATCGGTCTGGGCACCTATCCATTCGTGACCTCCAGCCACACGACCAGCGGTGGGGTCTGTGTGGGCGCGGGTATCGCCCCCTCGCAAATCGACGGTGTCACCGGGATCACCAAAGCCTACTGCACGCGCGTGGGCGCCGGGCCGTTCCCAACCGAGCTCGACGACCAGATGGGCCAGCATCTTCGCGACACCGGCCAAGAATACGGCAGCACCACCGGACGGCCGCGCCGATGCGGTTGGATCGACGCCGCCGCCCTTCGTTATGCGGTCCGCGTCAACGGCTTTACCGGCCTGGCGGTGACCAAGCTCGACGTGCTCTCGGGCCTCGAGAAGGTCAAGATTGGCGTCGGCTATAAGGACGCCGAGGGAAATACCTACGACGAGCCGACCATGGATCCGGAGAAGCTCGAGGGCTTCGAGCCCGTCTATGAGGAGCTGCCCGGCTGGACTCAGGACATCACCGGGGTGCGCGTGCTCGACGAGCTTCCCCACGAGGCCAAGCACTTCTTGGAGCGGCTACAGACCCTGCTCGAGGTTCCGATCTCGCTGGTGTCGCTGGGCCCCAAACGCGCCGAAACCATCGTGGTGCAGAATATCTTTCGCTGAGACAACCGCAGCTGCTCCCCGGCGCACGTACCGCTCGGGTGAGCCCTAAGAGGGAGTTGAGCCGGTGACCGACGACAAGAAGGGAGACAAAAAGCGAGACCAGAAGGAACCGCGCGACGAAGAAGAGCGAGAAGAACGGCGCTCGGAAGAGGAGCGCTTCGAAGACGAGCACCTCTTCGACGAAGCGGAGTTCGAGGCCGAGGGCTGGAGCATTCCGCGCGACCCGGAGTCGGTCGCTCGCGTGCTGCGTTCACTCGAAGGGCTGGTGCCCGACATCCTCAAGCGCAGCGCCGCCGATGTCGAAGGTGAAGACGGCGAGGCGACCGAGGGGCTTCGCGCCCGGCTCAGCGATCGCAAACTCCCCAAGGAGGCGGTCAGCTTCATCCTCGGGCAGGTCGACACCACCAAGCGTGAATTCTTGCGCATTCTCTCGCGCGAGATCCGTCTGTTCTTGGAAAATATGGACTTCGGTGGGGAGCTGGCCAAGATCCTGACCAGTTTGTCGTTCGAGGTGAAGATGGAGGTCCGCTTTATCCCCAACGACCAGGCGTTGAAGCCCACCGCGCGCGGCAGGATGCGCGTCAAACGCACTAAGGACGACGAAGAAGCCGAGGGCAGCGACAAGGAGGCCGGAGAGGGGGAAACCCCGGAGGATACGGGCTCCGAGGCGGCCAAAGACGAGTCCAAGCGGCGGCGGTGGTCGCTTCGGCGTCGTTCCGACGAGGAATCGGAAAGCGAAGACGACGAAGATAGCGAAGATAGCGAATAATAAAGGGCGCCAGGCTTATTCGGCGGACGAAGCGGTCGCCGAAGGTGCTCGCTTGAAAGTGATATCGGCGATGGTCGGCGGCTCTTTGGGTCGATTATCGGGACCCGTCGGCACCGTCGCGATACGTCGGACGACGTCGAGGTCGCTGCATTGCCCGAAGACCGCGTGGCGCTCGTTGAGATGAGGTGCGGGGGCCTGGGTGATGAACCATTGGCTGCCGGCGCTATCCGGCCGCCCCTTATTGGCCATGCTCAATTTCCCCGCCTGATCGTGGCCAAGTTTCGGGTGAAACTCGTCGGGAATGCTATATCCAGGCCCCTTCGCACCGGTCCCGGTGCGATCGCCACTCTGAATGAGAAACCCGGGGATGACACGATGGAAGATCACGCCCTCGTAGAACGGGCTGTCCTCGCGGATGTCACCACTCTGGGGGTCGAGCCAGCTCTTCTTGCCGTTCGCGAGCCCGACGAAATTCGCCACCGTCTGCGGTGCACGCTCCTCGTAGAGTTCGCACTCGATGACGCCCAGGCTGGTCTCGATGACCGTCCACAGCGCGCCTTCGCCGTCGATGTCGGCGGTATACCGGCCCAGTGCATCCGGGCCAGGTGCAGCCGGGGCGGGCTGCTGCGAGTCGCCGGCGGCTTTCGAGTCGGCGGATTCGGCCATCGTCTCTTGGTCCGAAGACGACGGCGTCTGATTCTCACCGCGCGACTTCGAGTCACATCCGGCCGCCGCCAATAAGACCGCCGTCAGAGATACGGCTGCGGCAAGACGGTTGGGCGGGCACAGGGCAGTTAACTTGGTATTCATATCTTGTCTCGTCATCGCAATTTCGTGCAGATGATGCTGATGCTGTCGACGAGGCGGCCGGCGCCGCCGGTGATCCCGGTGACCACATAACCGGGCGGGCAGTTGACCTCGTAATTGGCTCCACCTTTGCCGCCGATCCGCTTCTGAATCTTGCGATCGTCGCCGAGTCGAATGCCGCCGGTGGCCTCGTGGGCGTCCGGATCGCTGATGTGGTCGCCGAGTCGCTCCAGGGCCAGGGAGGCCTTTTGCTCGAGCTCCTCGACCGAAAAGTCTCCGAGACTCTCGGCGCGCGCAGCCACTTCGGCCCGGTCGGCCGTCACCGCGCGCTCGGCGATATCTGCATAGGCGATACGGTCACCGTCTTTGGCCTGCTCGAGCAGCTTGCGCGTCGCCTCCGACAGCTCGACTTGCTTGGCGTTCGACGCGCTCCCGTCGGCGTTGTCGTCGCCGCCGGTCGCGACCTCGAAGCGGTCGCGCAATAATTCGCCTTCGCCGGCCAACTCGACGCCGATCCAGGCGTCATCGGGGATCGCCTTTTGTTCGAGCTTTTCGTGGGTGCCCAGCGGCACGGTGTAGCTACCGTCGACGACGGCGACAAAATGCCGCTCTCGCCAGGCCGATTGCTTGGCGTTTTTGCCCCCGTAGAGCTTGAACTCCAGGTGGAAGACGCCGCTGATCGGATGGGCTCGCTCATCTTGAAGTTTGCCCGAATAGTCGACGACGAGTTCGGACGAGGCGCTTTGGGCACCAGCCGAATCATCTGACCCTTTCTGAGCGTGAGCGAGCGGCACCGCCAAGGCGACGGCGCCGAGGAGCGTGAGACCCAATAATAAAATCTTTCGCATGTCGTTGATGGAAAACCCGAGTCGATTCGCGAAGGTGCAGCGGCTCTTCGGGGCCGGTCATGCGACCCCGAAAAGCCTTGGATATGCGCTAGCTTAGCGTCTTATCACTTAAAGGGGTAGTGCCTCAAAGGGCATCCTGAGGATTGGCGGTGAACTCGACGTTGATCGTGATCTTCATCGTGGTGTCGCCGGATGGGGGGAAAGGATCTCCCTCTTCGATGACGGGCTGTGCATAGACCAGCGTGGCCGCTTGGAGGTTCTGGAGGAGTTCGTTCGACGCGTCCTGGCCCGCCTGGGCGACAGGGGCCGTTCCGGAATCATCCTGCCCGGCGCCGATTTGCGGAATGGTTGCCAATTCGACGACTCCCTCGTCGTCGGTATTCTCGGAGTTCAGCGGTCCCAGATACAACGTGGTGGGGGGGAGGTCGAAGTTCAGGTCGTTATTGACGGCCTCGTATTCGATGCTCGTGATCACGATGGAGCGAAACGCTCCGGTATAGTCCTGCAGTTCCTCATTTCCGGTCTTCTCGACCACATCAATATCGAGGGCGAACTCGATGGGGTCGAGCTCCACATCCGTGGGCGCGCTCCCTTCGGCATCGCAGTCGACCTGGGGATCGTCCTGCGGGCACAACTCATTGGCGTTGACGTCGAAGGAGAAGGGGATGGCCTCCTCGAAAGTGACATTGGTGTCATCGTCGTCGAGCAGCCCACAAGCGAGCGCGAACACAGCCAATACGATCAAAAAACCGATACTCTGTCGTTCCAAGCCGTTCATCTTCAGTCCTCAACCATGCAAGAAAGTACTGCGCTTACGCGCCCAATAAGCCTCTTCATTTGCACTATACATAGTATACCAATGCGACTCCAGCGTTGGGTGAAACTGCCACAAAGGCATACAGACGCCTACATGTAGGAGATTGTGTGGAACTCGGTTTGTATCTGTCCCTCAGATCTGTATACTTCATGGGCTTAACGGTGCATCGGCGGTGGAGACCCGTGTTTTTAACCAGCGGGACGGATATTGACGATGCACTCGGCGCGCTGACTCGCCGTCAGATCAATCGGCTCTGGAAGCTGCGCCATTCTGCTGAGAGACTGAGCTCGCACCGAGAGGAATGCTCATGTCGGACTGCTCCATCGACAGCCCCGAGAAGTTCGGAGAGTGGGACGCCGAGGCCTTCGGCGAAAGCTTGGCACGCCCTGCGTCTGCCGGCCAAATCTTTGCCGTCGAGGGGTTGTCGCCCTCGCATCTGCACCGTCAAACCCCCGCGCTTCGCAGCGCGCTTCGCGAACATAATATCCCGCTCTTTATCCTCGATCCGACCGGTAACGCCGGCACGGGCGAGAAATTTCTCGACATTCTGGTCGCCTACGTCCAGGAAGCCGAGCGACGCGGTGAGTTCTCTGAAGAGGCGCAGCGCCTCTTTGAATTCGTCTCCAGCGCAGGGGATAAATCGCAACAAGGCGCTTCCGGCGCGGACGGCAGTCTCTACAGTGACACCCTTTGCCGGCTGTGGACGAGCCTGTCACGCCGGCTCCCTGCGGTGCTCTTGGTGATCAACGCGCACCTATGTCCGGCCAGCGAGATCAAGACGCTCGAGCACCTCTCGAATTTCTTTTTTGCCGACCCCATCGAGCAACTGACGCCGGAACTCGAAGCAGCCGAGCAGGGCGACGGACGCCTGGTCTACCTGGTCAGCAGCGATGCGTTTCCGATCGCGCTCGACGATGTTCCCGCGGTCCACATCGATCTGTCTGAGGCCGCCACCGAGTCTGTGCGCCAGTATCTAAGCGATCCGGACGTGGTCCGTCGCTTTGTGGACTCGACCGGCGGCGATCCTCGTCGGCTCGATGAGCTTTTAGAGACGTTGCCCGATGACGTCCAGAACTTCTGGCACTTCCGCTACGAGCGCCTCGACCGTCTCGCCCAGCAGCTCATCGAAGTGCTCGCCGTTGCAGGTGAGCCCGTTCTGGTCGACATGCTGCATCGAGCGATGTCGCTGTTGCACGCCTCCGAATACTTCGCCCGAACGTTGCGTCAACTCGGTGAGCTGGGGTTCATCGAGCGCAAGATCAGCTCGGGGGCGGTCAAAGTTCATATCGAAAGCCCCGAATTCGGCCGTGCCGTCTCGGAGAGTCTGGATAAAGAGGCGCGCGTCGAGATCCATCAGGCGCTCGCTGAGGCGGCGAGGGCCGACGAAGATGGCGAGCCGTCGCCGGGTTTTTTGGCCCGCCACTGCTTGGCCGCCGGGAAGATCGACGCGGGTTTCGAACACGGAGAGCGCGCAGCAAAACGGCTCTTGTCGAGCCGGTGCTACGACCAGTCACAACAGCTGCTCGAGTCGCTGTTGGTCTACGCCGACGATGACGAGCGTCGCCGTGAGGTGCACGCTCAACTCGTCGAGGTCCACAGGGCGTTGGGCAACGACAAGAAGGCGCTGAGCCACTGCCACAAGCTCGAAGCACTGCTCGACGATGCACCGTCGACGGCCCGGTTGAACTGCCAGATCGGCAACCTTCTTATTCGCGTGGGCGAGTACGAAGAGGCCATCGAGTACTTCGAACGTGCTGCTGGCGCGAGCGGAGAGGACGACAGGCTCCAGAGCCTCTGGACTGAGGCCAAGCTCGGTGAAGGCGAGGCGATGTTCTCTCAGGGCCGCCACCAGGCTGCCGAGGAGCGCGCCGTCGAGGTCATCGAATACGTCGAGAGTGCGCGCCAAGACGACAGCCACAAGCGCAGCCAGCTCGATCGCTCCGTGTTGCAGGCCAGAAACCTCATCGGCAAGGTCGCCGTGCTCCGAGGGGAATGCCAGAAGGGCCGAGAGCTGTTTCGAAAGAATCGTGGACTGGCCTCCGATTGGGGCTGGGACGACGAAGTAGCGCGCGCCGAGGCCAACCTCGGGTTGATCGCGCTGCAGGAAAAGAACTTCTCCGATGCGCTCAGCCGCCTGGAGCGTGCCCGGGAGATCGCGCGGTCGCCGTCGGCGATTCGACGCGCTTATGCTTGGCTCAACCTGGGCATTGTCCACCACCGAAAGAGCCACTTCCAAGAGGCGCTTCGCCACTATCTCGAGGGGCTTCGCGCCTCGCGCCAAGAGGGCGACGACGCCGGCTACGAGCTGGCAGCCTACAACCTGGTGACTCTCTATCAAGATGTCGGCGCCTTCGAACGCGCCCTGTCAGTGATCGACCACCTCGAGGAGCGCCACGAAGACGGCCCGTCGAGTCATTTTGTGGGCGATCTCCCCACGGTCGTCCTCGGCAGCATTCGCCTGGACATGCGCGACTATGAGCAGGCGCTCGAGGCATTCGCCGGATTGCTGGATTCCACAGAGGAGAGCACCGCCGCGAGCCTTCCGGCGCGCGAGGCCAAGCTCCGGTCGGTCGAGGCTCATCTGGCGCTCGGCCAGACCGCGGTCGCCGAGCGGATCGTCGAGCAGTTTGAGATGCCCGAGGAGAACGCCAGCCAGCCCCAGCTCGAGGCGCTCTTCGAGCTGGCGCGTATCAATATTGCGCTCCAGGAAGGGGACACTGCGCCGGCACTCGAGCGCGGGCGTGAGGCTGCAGACCACGCCCGAAGTGCCGGGCATCTGCGAGACGCGCTTCGTATCTGCTTTTCGGTCGCACGCGCCCTTCGACAGGACGACCGACCCGAGGAAGCCCGTGCGCTGCTCGAGCGCGAGCTGCAGCAACTGCGCGAGACCGGCGAGCGCGTCCCGCAAGAACATCGCGCCGACTTCTTCGCTGTGCCGCTGCACCAGGAGTTGGTCGAGTTGGTACGCGAACTCAAGGGCGATGTGCCCGTGGAGTTCGAACTCGAAGACAGCGCCGAACGTGCCGAAGCCCAGTCCGAAGCGCAGACCGAAACGGCCGACGTCGACGATCCCGCCTTCCAGCGCTGGCGCAGTCGTTATAAGCATATGGTCGGCGAGCACGAAAAGCTCCATCAGATCTTCCGCGTCATCGACCGGGTCGCCGCCAGCGACTCGCCGGTGCTTTTGCAGGGCGAGTCCGGTACCGGTAAAGAGTTGGTCGCCGAGGCCCTCCACACCCACAGCGAGCGCTCCGACGGGGCGTTTGTGAAGGTCAATTGTGCTGCGTTCGTCGAGGACTTGCTGCTAAGCGAGCTCTTCGGACACGTCAAAGGTGCCTTTACCGGCGCGGTCTCCGAGAAGATGGGTCGGTTTGAGATGGCCGACCAGGGAACTATCTTTCTGGACGAAATCGGAGACATCTCGCCGAAGACGCAGGTGGCGCTGCTTCGGGTACTGCAGGAGGGGACCTTCGAGAAGGTCGGCGGCGCAGAGACCAAGCAGGTCGATGTTCGGCTGGTCTGTGCGACGAACAAAAACCTCGAGGAGATGGTCAAGCGCGGCGAGTTCCGCCTCGACCTATACTACCGCCTCAAGGGCGTCATCATCGAGGTCCCGGCGCTTCGAGAGCGCCGCCAAGATATCCCGAGGCTGGTGGCTTACTTCGCCCGCAGTTTCGCCGGTGGCCAGCAGCCCAAGCGGTTCTCCGAAGAGGTCATGCGCTTTTTGGCCTCCTATAGCTGGCCGGGCAACATCCGCGAGTTGGAGAATTTCGTCAAGAGCATCCTGTTATTCGTCGAAGGCGATTGCGTCGACATGAGTCACGTGCACGAATTTGGCGACTTCTTCGCCGGTGGTGAGGTCGACTTCGAATTGCCCGAAATTGACTATGATGTCGATCTCGCCGACTATGACGATATCGGGGAGACCTATGACGATCCTGAAGAGGCTCTCGTCGACCAGATCATCGCCAACGGACTTTCCTTAGCGAATATCAAGAAACGACTCGAACTCGAGTCGATCCGTCGCGCTCTCATCGAGACCGGGGGCAATATCACCCGGGCGGCGAAGATTTTGCAGATGAAGCGGCCGCGCCTGAGCCAAATTGTCAATTCGACCGATGAATTGCTGGCGCTTAAAGAAGAACTTGTAGGCTAGAGGATCCACGATGCGACAACATCTATATAAGACAGTCGCCCTAGCGGGAATTCTGGCGGCCTCATTGGTTAGTTGTGGGGATGTCGATCTCGGCACGCCCGACGGCGCCGACACGGAGCAGCGCCAGGAGGCGGTCACCGTGGTCCCGGAGTTCTCCATCAGTGGAACCGCTGAGTTGCCCGAAGACTTGCACTTGAGTGCACTGGGGCTGACCATCTCGGAGATCCGGCTCGAGCCCGTCGACAGCGGCAACGATGCGGTCGCCTACAGCACACGATCCGCGACACAGTTGCTCTTCGACGTGGAAAATAGCGAGACGGTCAAGGTCGGTGAGGCTGTCGAGCTTCCCACCGACGGCCGGTACTTGGTCAGCGTGCGCCTCGAGCCCATCGCTGAGACGGTGGAATCCGAAGCCGGCAGCTCCGAGCACGTCAGCCCCAGCTTCAGTGTGGCTGGCTTCGTCGCCGGAGACGGCATTCTGCGCGTGGATCCGCGCTACGACGACAAGCGCTCTGACGGAAGCCCGGTTCCGATGCCCTTCGACGAGGACGGCGACGAAGATGAAGCCGCGTCGAGTGATGAGCTTCACGATTCGCCCGCGCTTCCCACAGAATGGACGCCTTTCCACTACGACAGCCGTCGCTCGGTCTTCTTCACCCTAAACGAGGTCGAATTTCATCCGGGTAGCCAAGTGCTGTCCTTCAACTTCGACGTCCACGACTGGGCGTTGGAACTGGTCGACCCACTTTTGTCGGCCATCCAGCATAACGACGACCTGAGCTCGGCGCCTGATACGGGCATCGACGTGACCAGCCCGCTCGAGAGCACCGGCCACGGCGCTGAAGCGCTATTCGAGAACGCAAGCGTGCGCACGCAGACCGCCGGGAGGTAAACCCCGGGTGGCGTGAGCGATATATGCTCAGATAGTTTTTGATCGAAAAAGAAGGAGCGAGGGCCCAAGCGGCTCTCGCTCCTTCTTTTTTGCTGTAGAGGCTACGGATTGGCGTCAGCGAAGAGCAGGGCGACCGGAAGGTTCGCGAAGGCTTCGGCAAGCGGCAGGCTGCGAGAGGGCTGATCGACCAAGCTGAGCGTCTCGCCGGTCAAGGTATTCGTCCACCGGCGCGGAAAACCCTCGGGTATCGACAGGTAGGTGTGCGCCCATGTTTCCTTGACCGGCAATTCGAGAGGGTCGACCAGCCGGCTCAGCCGGCGGGGAGCCAGCGCGATGGTGTGGCGGCCCTCGTGGCTGCGAGCGAATGAACAGATATAGGGGCGCATTTTTTGGCGCGCGTACAACGGCCGGTAGTCGCCGTGCACGAAGAGAGCAGGGCAGCTTCGGCGCAGTTGTAAGGCTCGCCAAGTCACGAATTGCTTGATGCGCGCGTCCTTCCAATCGCGAAGCAGCGAGACGGCATAGGCGCCGAGATGTTCGTCGGGCACCTGGCGCATCTCCTCGAGGGACGCGCGGCGCGCCTTATAGTCAATCGGGCGGCGGTTATCGGGATCGACCAGGGTCAGGTTCCAGAACTCACTGCCCTGGTAGAGGTCGGGTACACCCGGTGACGCAATTTTGAGGGTGACCTGCGAGAGGCTGTTCAGCGCGCCAAAAAAGGCGATTTCTTCTTGGAAGTTGATGAAATCATCGAGAAACGAATTGTCGCTGGAGTCGTCGAGCAAGCGCTCGGCAAAGCGCACGAGCGCGAATTCATGGCGCTCGTCGGTCCTGTGCCAGCTCGTCTTTTCCTTGGCCTCCCGCGCCGATTTGATGAGGTATTGGCGGAGCCGGTCCGGATACGCCGGTAGCTCATCCTCGTCGATGGGCCAGCTTCCCAGCAAGGTCTGGTAGAGCAACATCTCTTCGTTTCGGCTGGGCGGCTCGGCGACCTCGGGCCTGATCTTTCGGGGCTCGTTCCATTCGGCCCAACGCGACAGCCGCTGCTGCCACTCGGCCGGCATCTCCGAGAGCACGTCCACCCGAAGCCGCACATCCTCGCCGCGCTTGGAGTCGTGAGTCGACGTGGAGTTCATCGCCCCCGGCCAGTGCTCGAGGCGGCGGGCGTTGAACGCGTGAAATTCGGCCAGCGAGACGTCTCCCTCGTCGGGCTCGCCTCCCACCGTATTGAGCGAGATGAGGTGGTTGTAGACATAAAGGGAAGTGTCCTCGAGGCCCTTGGCCATCAGCGGCGAGGTGAATTGCTGCCAGGATTTGACAAAATCCAGCGCTGCGCGCAGGTCGGCCTCGTCGAATTCGAGCAATAATACGCGCTCGATGAAGTCGTAGGGCGCCGAGTCGGCTTCAGGGTTGAAGCGGCGAGCCAGCACGAGGGCCTGCTCGATTCGGCCACGGGCGGGCTCGCTCGGCGGCGCCTCGGTGATATAGGTGCGGTAGACGGTCAAACCTGCAGATATTTCAGCCAGGGCCTCGGCGAGTTCGCGCTTGGTCAGATCACGGCCGATGCGCAACTCGGCGGCGAACTCGGCGAGTTCGGTCGCCAGACGATCGAGTTCTGCGCCGAAGAGCCAGTCGATGACAAAGCGCTTCTTGTCGTAGACCACCGCTCGAAAGGACTCTTCTCTGCCTGTGAACTCGGCATAGATCGAGTCGAGCTCGCGGTGGCCGTCCGGGTCGACGAAGACGCCGTTCAATTTGTTGAGGTATTCGTAGCCGGTGGTGCCGGACACGGGCCAATCGTCGGGCAGGGTCTCGTTGGGCGATAGAATCTTCTCGACGAGAACGTAGGGTTTGCTGCCGGCCGGGCCGGGAAACCTCTCACTTAGCCACTGCAGGTAGCCCTTCGGGTCGCGAAGTCCGTCGATGTGGTCGATGCGAAGGCCGGTCAGATGGCGCTTTTCCCACAGTTCAGCCAACTTGGAGTGCACAGCCCGGCGCACCGGCTCGTGCTCCATACGCAGGCTGACGAGGTCGCTGATATTGAAGAAGCGCCGGTAGTTGAGTTCGAATCGCTCGGTGCGCCAGAAGCGAAGCGCGTAGAATTGGGCCTCGAGCAGCGCATCGAGGGCGTCCGAGTCGTCGTTGAGCCGCTCGAGCCCGTCATCGTCGAGCGCCTTGGTGGTGCGCGGATTCAGCGGGAAGCTCTCGTCATAGTAGCGGACCACGAAGTCGGCACCGGAGGAGTCGTCCGGGGCCCGGCCGACCTCGAGATCGCCTGCCTCGAGCGCTTCGGTGTAGCGACTTCCCAGGACGGGCAAGAGGAGTTTGGCGTCGACGCCGGGCCACGGCGGGTGCCAGTCGATATCGAAGAAGCTCTCGAAGTCCGAGGCCGGCCCATGGATGAGCACATCTCGCCACCAGGGGTTCTCAGAGGATGCGGCCATATGATTGGGCACGATATCTAGCAAGATGCCCATGCTGTGGCTTCGGGCCGTGTCGACCAACTGCTCGAACTCCTCTTCGGTGCCCAGCGCGGGGTTGAGGCACGTCGGGTCGGTCACATCGTAGCCGTGGGTGCTGCCCTCGCGTGGGGCGAGGATGGGCGACAAATACAGATCAGAGATGCCCAGATCGTCGAGGTAGGCCACGAGCTCGCGAGCCTGCGTAAACCCGAAGTCCGGGCTTAGCTGAATACGATAGGTACTTGCCGGAATCCTCATCCGTGAGCTCTCTCGACAGGGTCAGTTTGATCAATCGGCTTCTTTACTAAGCGCCACCTGCAGCGGCTCGGCCAGCTCTTCAAAGGTGCTCACCCATTCGGAGGCGGCAGGATCTTCGTCGGCGGCCAACTCCAGTTGGTTCGCGTACTCGGTGTTGAGGATGTCGTAGTAGGTGTTCTGAGGCTCCCAGAGGTTGACCTCGAAGGGCAGCGTCCTGGCCATCTTCGCCACGATGTACAGCGTGCTGAGCAGATCGAGGTCGTACGGATCGGCGGCGAGTTCCATGGCAAGCGAGGCGAGGCGCTCGTTGACGGCGTAGGCCAGCGATTCTTCATCGAGGCCGACGTTGCCGGTCTCGACCTCCCCGATTAGGGCGCGCAGACGCTCGGGATCGGGGTCGTCGTCCTGGAAGATCTTCTCGATCTGGCGGTTGAGCACGATCTCTGCGGCGACCTGAAACGAACGCGGCTGGGCGATTTGCAGATCAGCCAAGAACCGAAGCAGCGGCGCGCGGCGCGAATATACCTGCTCGTAGGCGGCTTCAGCCTCGTCGATGGCCGAGCCCAAGATGGTCTGCATGACCCGGTGCTGCTCGTCGCGAAACAGCGAGCGAAGCGAGAAAGACTGTCCGTCGAACGTACGATCGAGCAGGCGCACCAGCGCCGGGGTCTCGGCGCGCTGGAACATCGATTCGGCCTCGTCGATCAGCGCCTGAGCCTTCTCGCCGCCCGAATACGGCTGGATGCCACCGGTGACGTTATGGCCGCCGAGGTGCAGTGCAGCGTACATAAACTCGGCGGATTCGCGCGTGATCTCGGAGGTCACCCGCGAGTGGCCGACCACCAGGCGAATCTCGCCGGTCTCGTACATTTTTCGCTCCCGGTCCTCGAGCAGATACGCATAGGTGCTCGTGGGAGCGGTGTGGGGGTCGAAGAGCGAGCTGATCGCGTAGTGAGCTGCGACGCGCTCGAGGTCGACGGCGGAAGGCTCGACGTATTTTTCGTAGATTGTGCGGCCGTTTCCCTGGGCGGGGATATTGCTCTTGGCTTTCTCCAGCCGATCCAAAAAGCCGCTTCGCACATCGTGATCGAAGAGGTCTTCGGCCAATTGAACCACACGGCCGGCGTATTGAATGACCTGGACGGTCTCGATGCCCGACAACTCGCTGAAGAACCAACCGCAGCTCGTAAACATCAGCATCGCGTGGCGCTGAAGCTCCAAAAGCTTGAGCGCACGGCTGGTCTCCTCGCTGCCCAGCTTGGTCGTGGCGTGTTCGGCCATGAATTGCTCGATACTGTCCGCAGAGCGGTCGTGGACGATCTCGATATAGGCGTCGCGCACCTTCCACGGCTTCTCGAAGAGCTCACCGGTGTTGCGCTCATACAGGACGCTGACCTGGTCGCGCAGCCAGTTCAGCGCGCTGCGAAGCGGCTGGCGCCAAGCCTGTGTCCAATCCGCGCGTCCGCCCGTGCGACAACCGCAATCGCTCTCCCATCGCTCGACGCCGTGGGCGCAGCTCCAAGCGGTGCCCTCGATGATTTGCACCTCGTATTCGGGCGGGTGCATCTCGAGGAATTCGGCGTAGTTGGTCAGCTGCACCGACTCGTCGCGCTCGAGGTGGCGAAGCGCGAAGGCCAGAGCCATATCCCCGTGGCGGTGGTGGTGGCCGTAGGTCTCTCCGTCGGTGGCGATGTGGACCAACTGGACGTCGTCGCCCTCGGAGTCGAAAGCCCCGGTGAGCCGGTTGGCGAAGCGATGGCCCTCGTGTAGCAGCTGCTCGAAGGCGATGCTCCGTGAGATCGGACCGTCGTAGAAGAATAAATTGATCTCGCGGCCCGATGGCAGCTTCTGGAGGTAGGCACGCTTGGGATCGATGCTCGAATCGGAGACGTCGATCCATTCGTCTTCGCCGCGCGGACGGATGCGCTGGGCCTGATTTGGAGCGAGTACGGTGAATGCGATGCCGTGCTGGGCGAGCGCCTCGAGCGTGTCCAGGTCGACGGCGGTCTCGGGCAACCACATTCCCTCCGGCCGGCGCCCGAAGCGGTGCTCGAAGTCGCGAATGCCCCACACCACCTGTGTGCGCCGGTCGCGCAGGTTCGCCAACGGCATGATCATGTGGTTGTAGGCCTGGGCCATCGCCGAGCCGTGGCCGCCAAAGTGCTCCTGGCTGTCTTTGTCGGCCTGCAAGATCGCGTCGTAGACTCCTCGGTTATGCTCGGCCAGCCACGCCAAAAGCGTCGGCCCGAAGTTAAAGCTGATCTTGGCGTAATTATTGACGATGTCGACGATGCGCTCCTCGTCGTCGAGGATGCGCGAGGCGGCGTTGGTCGCGTAGCACTCGTCGGTGATCCGCTCGTTCCAGTCGTGGTAGGGCTGAGCGGACTCCTGCAATTCGATCGCCTCGAGCCAGGGATTCTCACGCGGGGGCTGATAGAAGTGGCCGTGCAAACAGATAAAGCGTTTCATCATTCAGTCCTTTGATGCGTCGAAGACGACGGCGCTATGGGCCGACAACCCCAGCGACACTGTGGACGGCTGGGTCGAATCGAGTTGCTCATCGACCGTGGCCCCGGGGCCTGCCCACTGCTCGGCGCAGGTTTCGAGGCGCTTTTGCCAGATCGCCGGCGGAAGCTGCGGTTCGAGATCGGCGGTGGTGTCGCCGAAGTTCGCAAGGATAAGCACTTGGCGGTCGGCATACCAGCGCCGAACCATGACTGTGCGGGCTGCGTGGAAGGTGGTGACCTCCAGTTGATCGCGATCCAGGTGGCACAGCGCCGGGTGACTCTTTCGAAGCGCGATCAATTCCCGGTAGAGATTCCACATCGTCTGATGCCGGCCGCCGTCTTTGAGTCGGTGATCGAGTTTGGCCGACAAGAAGGTCTGCTCGGCTGCCGGATCCGGCGGCTCGTCCCCCTGCTCGACGGTTTGCTGCTCGAGAGAGCGAAACTCGGCCTTTCGGCCCTGGCGTACGGCCTCGATCAGGTCGGGATCGCCGTGGCTGATAAAATAGGGGAATGGTGCCCGCTCGGCGTATTCTTCCCCCATGAATAATAGCGGCACGAACGGCGAGCAGAGCAGGGCGGCCGCGGCGAGCTTGAGTTGCTCGAAGCAGACCAACTCGCTCAGCCTCTTGCCGTAAGGGCGATTGCCGACCTGGTCGTGGTTCTGGATGCACACCACGAAGTGCTCGCCGGTGAGTCCGGTGGGCGGCTGGCCGTGGCGTCGCTTGCGATAGGGGGAGTACTGGCCCGTGTAGCTGTAGCCGTCGCGAATGCAGCCGGCCAGATGCTCGATATCGCCGTAGTCGCAATAATAATCCTGGGACTCGCCGGTCAGTAGCGTGTGAACGGCGTGGTGAAAATCGTCGGACCAATGGGCGTGCATGCCCACGCCGCCGACCTCCGGGCGCCGGATGAGCGCCGGGTCGTTGGCGTGCGTCTCGGCCAGAAGGTACGCCGGGCGCCCCAGACGTACGGAGCGCTCCTCGGCGACTGCGCGCAGCTCCTCGAGGAAGGTCACCGGGGTGTCGTCGAAGATGGCGTGCACGGCGTCGAGGCGCAGCGCGTCGACGCGAAATTCATCGAACCACTGTGCGGCGTTTTGCAAGAAGTAGCGACGCACATGGTCGCTTTCGGGGCCGTCGAAGTTGACCGCGTCGCCCCAGGGCGTCCGATATTTGTCGGTAAAATAGGGGCCGAAGTCGTGCAGATAATTGCCCTCGGGGCCGAGGTGGTTGTAGACCACGTCGAGCACCACGGCCAAGCCGCGGCGGTGGCAGGCTCGCACAAAACGCTTCAGGCCGTCGGGGCCGCCATAAGCCTCGTGAACGGCAAAGGGCTGGACCCCGTCATAGCCCCAGTTGCGATCCCCCGGAAACGCCGCCACGGGCATCAATTCGACGGCGGTGATGCCCAGCTCGACCAGCTCATCGAGCCGATCGATGGCCCCTTCGAAGGTGCCCTCGGCGCTAAACGTGCCCGGGTGGAGCTCGTAGATGATGTAGTCGCGCAGCGGGATGCCCGGCCAGCTCGGCGCATCGTCTTCAGTCTCCGGGGGCTCCCTCGCCACGACTTCGGCCTGTCTTGCTACGACTTCGGCCTGTCTTGCTACGACTTCACTAGGGCCGTGCACTCCCATCGGCTGGAATCTGGAGGCCGGATCGGGCCGGTCGTGCTCACCGTCGACTCGAATATAATAGCGCGTGCCGGGCTCGACCTCGTCGACGGTGGCCGCGAAGTAGCCCTCGCCGACAGGCTTCATCTCGATGGTGCGCGCGGGTGTCTGCGGAAGGTGCACCTCGAGCTTCTCGCAGCGCGGCCCCCAGACCAGAAAACGCGCCCGGGAGGCGCCCAGGTACTGGCAACCCAGCGGTGGCTTGCCCTCGATGATCGGTTGCATCACGAGTCCTCTTGGGGCTGCAGATACAGCGCTCCCAACGGCGGCAGTGTCAACATCACTGAATATGGATGCCCGTGGTACGGGATGGGGGCCGTCTCCACGCCCGGCTTCTCTCCCATCGTATTTCCCACGCCGCTGCCCCAATAATCGCCGGCGTCGGTGTTCAGCAGTTCGACCCAGCGGCCGCGCCGGGGCACTCCGATGCGGTAGTTATGTCGGGGCACCGGTGTGAAGTTAAACACGCAGGCGACGACGTCGCTCGTCGGTTCATCTTCGGGCTGGTCATGTTCAGGACGATCGCCTCGGCGATGATTGGCCTTGCGAAGAAAGCTCAACACGCTCTGCTCGGTGTCGTGGGTGTCGAGCCACTCGAAGCCGGCGGGGTCGAAGTCGTGGCGGTGCAGCGCGGGTTTGCTCCGGTAGAGGTGATTGAGGTCGGCGATCAGCCGCTGGACGCCGGCGTGGGAGTCATGGTCGAGCAAGTGCCAATCGAGGCTCTGGTCGTGGTTCCACTCGGCGCGCTGGGCGAATTCGCCCCCCATAAACAGCAGCTTTTTGCCGGGCTGGGCGAACATATAGGCGAAGAGCAGGCGCAGGTTGGCGAATTTTTGCCAGTCGTCGCCGGGCATCTTCTCGAGCAGCGAGCCCTTGCCGTGGACGACCTCGTCGTGGGACAGCGGCAGCACGAAGTTCTCGTTGAACGCGTAGACTCCCCGAAAGGTCAGATCATCGTGGTGGTATTTTCGGTGTACGGGGTCTTGGCTCATATATTCGAGGGTATCGTGCATCCACCCCATATCCCACTTCATGCCGAAGCCGAGCCCGCCTGTGTAGGTTGGCCGGGAGACCATCGGCCACGCCGTCGACTCCTCGGCGATGAGTTGCACGCCGGGGAAGCGCTCGTAGACGGACTCGTTGACGAAGCGCAGGAAGTCGACCGCCTCGAGGTTCTCGCGGCCGCCGAAGCGGTTGGGGACCCACTGGCCGGGATCGCGCGAATAATCCAGATACAGCATCGAGGCGACCGCATCGACGCGCAGTCCGTCGGCGTGGAAAACCTCCAGCCAATACATCGCGTTGCTCGCCAGAAAGGAGCGCACCTCATTGCGCCCGTAATTGAAGATGAGGCTCTTCCAATCCGGGTGAAATCCCTTTCGCAGGTCGGCGTGCTCGTACAGATTCGTGCCGTCGAAGTAGGCCAGCCCGTGCTCGTCGGCCGGAAAGTGGGAGGGCACCCAGTCGAGGATGACGCCGATGCCGCGGTTGTGCAGGTGGTCGATGAGGTACATCAAGTCCTGCGGCGTGCCGTAGCGGCTGCTGGCCGCGAAATAGCCGGTGCATTGATAGCCCCACGAGCCGTAAAACGGGTGCTCCATGACCGGCATCAGCTCGACGTGCGTAAACCCGCACTCCTCGACGTGGTCGGCCAGCTTCGGGGCGATCTCGCGGTAGGTCAGCGCCCGGTCGCCCTGGTCGGGCTTGCGCATCCACGAGCCCAGATGGACCTCATAGATCGAAACCGGTGAGTGCAGGGCGTCAGTGTGTGCCCGTTGCTCCATCCACTGCGCGTCGCTCCATTCATAATCGAGCTCCCAGACAACCGAGGCGGTCTGGGGCGGCGTCTCCTGGAGGAAGCCGAAGGGGTCGGCCTTTTCGACCTCGTAGTCGCGATAGCGCGACTCGATGAAGTATTTATAGTGGCTGCCTTTTTCGACCCCCGGGATGAATCCCTCCCAGATGCCCGTAGCGCCGTGGGATTCGAGAGGGTGTGCTCGGCGGTCCCAGTCGTTGAAATCGCCGATCACGCTCACGTAGGTGGCGTCGGGCGCCCACACCCCAAACGAGGTGCCCGCGTGGCCGCAGACGCGGGCCGGGTGGGCGCCCAGCTTCTCGTAGAGGTCGAGATGAGTCCCCTCGTTGAATAGATGCAGATCCTGTTCGCTCAGTCGGCCATAGCCGTAATCAACCTGCAAATCGTCGGGCTGGGGGCAGTGCTGGCCTTTCGATGTACTCATTCAATATCATCCGTCCGAGAAGAACTTACCCTTCCAGAAATTGGGCCAGCGATGCCAACGGCAGCGCCACCCAATTGGGCCGGTTGTCGATTTCATAGCCCAACTCGTAGACGGCCTTTTCGGTCTCGTAGGCGCGCAGCACCTGTCGGAACAATTCGGGATCATCGGGGATGAGCCGGCTTCCCCGCAAGACCTCGGCGTAGGCTTCCACGTAGACGTCGCGGACGCGCTCGAAGAAGGCATCGGCCCAATCTTCCATGGGGGCCTCTCGTACCGAGGCCAAATCCTGGTGGGAGTGGTCCGATAGCGCGAAGTAGGCCGCGTAGTGAAACGAGCGTATCATGCCCGCCACGTCGCGAAGCGCCGAGCGCTTGATGCGCCGCTCGCTGAGCGGGCGCGCCGGCTCGCCCTCGAAGTCGGTGATCACGAAGTCTTTGCCCGTATAGAGCACTTGGCCGAGGTGGTAATCGCCGTGGGTGCGGATGCGCACGGCGTCGATCTTGGCCTCGATTAGATTATAAAACGGTCGGTGGAAGACCTCGCGGTTGTCTATAACCCGTTGGGCTATGTCTTGGAGCTCTTCGGGCACCAGCGCCATATTGCGGCTGAGCTTGTCGAAGACGCGGCCAGTCAGGTTGCGCATCGCCTGGTATAGCGAGCGTTGATAGAGCTTCGAGAACGGCTCGGGGGCGAAATCGGAGTCGTGTCGCGCCGAGGCGAGCGATTGGTGCATCTCGGCTGTGCGCCGGCCCAGGAGGCGCGCGGCGTCGATGTAGCTGCCGATCATCTCGTCGAGTTGGGCGGCGCGTGTCTCCGCGATGGTCTCGGCGTCCTGCTCGACGCGGGCCTTGTCTTTGGGATGTTCGCGCGTGAGCACCCGCTCGTAGAAGCGGTCGAGCTCGTCGAGGGTATAGCTCCACGCCTCGCCCTCGTTGTCGACGAACTCCTGCATGATCCCCAGGGTCATCGCCTGCTTGCCCTTCTCGCGGTAATTGATCACGCCGGCGAGCTTGGGGGCGTGCTCGAAGCCGCGATCGGTGAGGAAGCGGCCGATCTCGGCGTCCAAGTTCTCGCCGGGCTCGAGCATGCGGAACATCTTGAAGATGAACCGGTTGCCGTACACGATCGAGGTATTGGTCTGCTCGCTCTGAATCACCCGTGGATCCAGGCTCTCGGCGGCGTCGTAAAGCTCGGAGAAGACCGCGTTTGTCTGGCCGGACATCTGTCCAGTCGGCCCCGAGCGGGTGGATTGTTGGCGCATCACCTCGAAGAGCTCTGCGGTAAACGCTCGATCGGCGATGGCGTCGTAGATGACGGCGTCTTCGCCCATCGGCTCCAGGCGCACCCGCGCCACGATTGGATAGCCACGTTGGACGGCCTCATTGGCCGCATCCCCCACGGCCACCGCCAGCGGTACCACATAGGTGTCGCTCTGGTGCTGGATCGTTTCGACGTCGACCAAGCTCATAAATACGGTGCGCTCCTCGACGTTCACCGGGATGAGCTCGCGGAAGTTGACGTCGCGGATATACGCGCCCTTGCTGCGAAACCATCGCTGACGGCGCAAGAAGTCGGCCAGCGCTCCCTCGACGCGGTGGCGGGTCTTGCCCTCGAAGACCTCAGCGGTCTCGACGACCGGCTCGAGGGTCATCTTGACCGACTCGGCCGGCTCCTCGATCGCCCAGCCCTGGCGCGCCTCCACATGCTCCTCCACGGAGAACCAGTAGACGGCGTGCGGTCCGAGCGTCAAAAAGTAGGGCAGGTCGCCAATCGGAGGGAATTGGGTGCGCCCAAATAACTCCACGGGCACCTTGCCGTTGAACTCGCTCAAGTCGAGTTCGCAGTATTGAGAGAAGCGCGACATATTGGCCACCACGAGGATCTTCTCGTCCTCATATTCGCGCAAGATGACCAGCACCTTGCGGTTGTCGGGCCTCAAAAACTTCGTGGTGCCGCGTGCAAAGGCCTTGTAGCGCTTTCGGAGGGCCACCAGGCGCTTGGTCCACCACAGAAGCGAGCTTGGGTTGGATTGTTGGACCTCGACGTTGATCGCCTCGTAATTGTACTCCGGATCAATGACCACCGGCAAAAAGAGCTGCTGGGGGTTGGCCCGCGAGAAGCCAGCGTTGCGGTCGCCGCTCCACTGCATTGGGGTGCGCACGCCGTTTCGGTCGCCCAAAAAGATATTGTCGCCCATGCCGATTTCGTCGCCGTAATACATCACCGGCGTGCCGGGCAGGGCGAAGAGCAGCGCATTCATCAGCTCGATGCGTCGGCGGTTATTCTCCAAAAGCGGCGCCAGTCGCCGACGAATCCCCAGGTTGACCCGGGCGCGAGCCTCTCGTGCGTAAGCGCGATACATAAAGTCACGCTCCTCGTCGGTGACCATCTCCAGGGTCAGCTCGTCGTGGTTTCGCAAAAAGATCGCCCACTGGGAGTTGTCCGGGATCTCCGGGGTCTGCTCCATGATGTCGACGATCGGAAACCTATCCTCCTGCTGCAGGGCGAGGTACAGACGGGGCATCACCGGAAAGTGGAAATTCATGTGGCACTCGTCGCCGTCACCGAAGTAGGCGGCGGCGTCTTCGGGCCACTGGTTCGCCTCGGCCAGCAGCATCCGGTCGTCGTATTTCTCGTCGACGTGCGTGCGTAGCTCTTTGAGGAATTGGTGGGTCCGCGGCAGGTTCTCGCAGTTGGTTCCCTCTTCCTCGTACAGATAGGGCACGGCGTCCAGGCGCATGCCGTCGACGCCCATATCCAGCCAATAGTCCATGACGTCGAATAGCGCCTCTTTGACGGCCGGGTTCTCGAAGTTCAGGTCGGGCTGATGGCTGTAGAAGCGGTGCCAATAATAGGACTCCGCCAGCGGATCCCAGGCCCAGTTGGAGTGTTCGAAGTCCTGGAAGATGATGCGGGCGTCCTGGTACTTCTTGGGGTTGTCGCTCCACACGTAGAAATCACGCTCGGGGCTACCCGGCTCGGCGCGGCGTGCGCGCTGGAACCAGGGGTGCTCGTCGGAGGTGTGGTTGACCACCAGCTCGGTGATCACTCGGATGCCGCGGTCGTGGGCCGCATTCAAGAACCCCTTGAAGTCCTCCAGGCTGCCGTAGTCGGGGTGCACCTGGCGGTAGTCGGCGATGTCGTAGCCGTCGTCGCGAAGCGGCGACGGATAAAAGGGCAGCACCCAAATGGCGGTCACCCCCAGATCCTGCAGGTAGTCCAGCTTCCGGGTCAGCCCCCGAAAGTCGCCGATGCCGTCGCCGTTGCTGTCGTGGAACGCACGGACGTGCACCTCGTAGATGATTGCATCTTTATACCACTGCGGGTTGCTTTCGAGCGCCAACTTCGGTCCTCCGTCGGTAGTGCGTGGGTTGGTATACGCCTCGAGCTCTTCGTGTTGGAGAGGCTCAGATGTAGTAGTCAAAGTCGTGCTCCGAGCGCAGCTTCTCCCGGACCCTGAAGACGTGGATCGGGGAGACGTGCGGGTTGAGTTCGATATAGTTTCGGTGGCCCTGCCATATATAGCGTCCATCGTCGATCAGATCATGGACCTGAAACGACGCGCCGGCGTCCAGCCCCAGCGCACCCAGGTCGAGGTCGACCATGCCCGACTGGATGTGGTCGGGGTCCAAATTCGCGACCACCAAGATCACGTCCGAGCCGTCGGGGGTGTGTTTGCTGAACGCGAGCAGGGCGTCGTTTTCTGTGTGGTGGAAGCGAATATGCCGGTTTTGCTGCAGCGCCGGGTGTTCCTTGCGGATCCGGTTGAGCCGGCCGATGAAGCCGGCCAGGCTGTGCTCCTCGCCGAGGTCCCAGTGGCGGATCTGGTATTTTTCGCTGTCCAGATACTCCTCGCTTCCCGGCTCGCGAGGCACGTGCTCCATCAGCTCGAAGGCCGGCCCGTAGATGCCGTAATTGGCGGTCATCGTCGCCGCCAGCGCCACGCGCAGCATGAAGACCGAGCGTTTGCCGGTCTGCAGCAGCTCGGTCAGAATATCCGGAGTATTCGGCCAGAAATTCGGCCGCATGAACTCGACGGCCTTCGTGTGGGTGAGCTGGCGAAGGTAGTCGACCAGCTCGTGCTTGGTATTTCGCCAGGCGTAGTAGGTATAAGACTGCGAGAAGCCCAGCTTGGCCAGGTGGTGCATGACCTTCGGGCGGGTGAACGCTTCCGATAAAAAGATCGTCTCGGGATAGTCTTGTTTGATGCTCGAGATGATCCACTCCCACATCCGAAACGGTTTGGTATGAGGGTTGTCGACGCGAAAGACGCGCACGCCTTGTTCGCACCAGTGGCGAAAGACGCTCTCCAGCTCGGACCAAAGCTCTTTCCACCGGTCGGTCTCGAAGTCGAACGGGTAGATATCCTCGTATTTCTTTGGTGGGTTCTCGGCGTATTGGATGGTCCCGTCCGGCCTGCGCTGGAACCACTCCGGGTGCTCCTCGACGTAGGGATGGTCGGGGGCGGCCTGAAAGGCGATGTCCAGGGCGACCTCGATGTCGAAATCCTGCGCCCGATCGACCAGCCGTCGAAAGTCCTCGAGGGTGCCAAGCTGCGGGTGGACGGCTTTATGGCCGCCCTCATCCGAGCCGATGGCCCAGGGGCTTCCCACGTCGCCTCGCTCGGCGACGCGCGCGTTATTTTTGCCCTTTCGATGCACATGCCCGATCGGGTGAATGGGGGGCAGATACAGGATGTCGAAGCCCATCTCGGCGATATAGGCCAGCCGCTGCTCACAGTCCCGAAAGGTCCCATGCTCGCCGGGTTCATCGGCCGTCGAGCGTGGGAACATCTCGTACCAGCTCGAAAAACGCGCCCGGAGCCGGTCGACCTCGACCGGCAATACGCGCTCGTAGCGGGTGGCGAAGCGCCGGTCGGGGAATCGAGCCATCAGCTCGGCGAGCTCCTCGGAGAGGGCGCGCTCGGCACGTTCGAGCTGGGGCACCTCGCTGTCGTCGAGCAGGGCGGCGGTCTCCGAGAGGAAGCCGGCCAGCTCCTGGTTGGCCGGGTCTTCGGCGGCGGCGCGTTCGGCGGCCGCCTCGACCATTTGTGCGCCGATGCGAAGGTCGACGTCGAGCTGCTGGCCCGCCTGTACGCGCTTGCTCAGATCGTGGACCCACGTCTGGAAGTGATCGACCCAGCCGAGCACACGGAAATAATAGAACCCCAACTCGCTGACTTCGAACTCGCCGCGAAACCGGTCGTTTCCGAGAAAATGCATCGGGGCTTCGCGCCAGCTGTCCCGGTCGGCGTGGCGCCACTGAACCGCGCAATTCGGCTCGTCGTGGCCGTCGGTGAAGACGTCGGCTTCCACCGTGACGGTGTCGCCGACCACCCGCTTGGCCGCAAAGCGTCCGGCGTCAATCTCGGGCTCGACCGCTTCGATGACCACGCGTCGTCGGCCCTCCTCGGGTAGCTCGGGTGCGATAGGCTGCATAAAGGTCAGAAGAAGGTCAGTGGGATTCGAATTTGGCCAGAGGCGCTCGCAGGCGCAGCTTCTGAGCGGTGCGCTGGTGCCCCACGGCGAATGACTAAGCGACTGAAGCGTAGACACCGATACCGCCATGACAAACCGAGCAGCCGTCCGCGCTTCGATTCGATCGGCTGAGTCTCGGCTCACTTGCCATGCGGGCTTTGCTGTTTAGCTTGCCGCACGGAGCACCCAACGCAGTACAGCGCGTTTCCGTCGAGCCCGTCGTCACGACGATCGGCTCGCGTGGTGACGGGACGACAGATATGCCGGCGTTTTTCGGCCGGCGTAGTCATGGAAGAGAGCCCCGTACTCGCGACAGACAGGAATGCACATGTCCGACAAGCAGAATCTAACGATCGTTTCGAACCGTCTGCCCATCGTCATGCAATTCGACGAGGGCAGCCGGCAGTGGACGGGAAAGCCCGGGTCGGGCGGATTGGTCTCGGCGATGAACCCCATCCTCCAGCGCCACGGGGGCACCTGGGTCGGTTGGCCGGGCATGGCCGCCGAGCAGGCCGAGGGCGACGAGGAAGACCTCGGCGAGGTGATTGACGAGCTGGCCGATGAAGCCGGCTACCGCCTCGAGCCGGTCATGCTGAGCGAAGACGAGGTCGACGGCTATTATGGCGGGTTTGCCAACTCGGTGCTCTGGCCGCTGTTTCACGGCTTCCCCAACCGCTGCGATTTCAACCCCGAATTCTGGCAGACCTACCAAGAGGTCAACGAGAAGTTCGCCGCCGCGCTGGCCGCCTCGACCGAGCCGGGGCAGGCGGTCTGGGTGCACGACTACCACCTGATTGGCGTGGCCGAGCGGCTGCGCGAATTTACCTCACCGGGCACAGTGGGCTACTTCCTGCATATCCCGTTTCCGGCCCTGGAAAACTACGTCAAGCTGCCCTGGAGGGCCGAGCTATTGCGCTCGATGCTCGCCTACGACCTGCTCGGCTTTCAGTCGGGCCGCGACAAGCGAAACTTCATCGAATGCGTCGAGCGGCTCATGCCCAACGCCGACATCACCCACGGGGAGTCGACCGCCACGGTCGCGTTCGCCGGCGGAGAGGTGACCGTGGGCGTCTTTCCGATCAGCATCGACTTCGAGGATTTCGACACACGCGCCCGCTCCGCGGAGGTCGACGCGCGCATGGATGACCTTCGCCGCGAGCTCGGCCCCTACAAGGTGCTGCTCGGCATCGACCGGCTCGACTATACCAAGGGCCTCATCGAGCGCTTTCACGCCTTCGAGAAGCTCTTGGAGATGCACCCGGAGTTGTGCGAGGAGATTGTCTTCTTTCAACTGGTGGTCCCCAGCCGTGAGAGCGTGCCGGAGTATCAGGCGCTCAAAAAGGAGATCGACCGCATCGTCGGCCGGATCAACGGCCGGTTTAGCACCTCGAAGTGGCAGCCAATCCACTATCTATACAATACGGTCTCCATCGAGGAGCTGACTGCGCTGTATCGCCACGCGACAGTCGGTGTCGTGACACCGCTTTGCGATGGGATGAATCTTGTCTCCAAGGAGTTTTGCGCCTCGCAGATCGACGAGACCGGTACGCTCGTCCTGAGCGAATTCGCCGGGGCGGCCGACGAATTTCACGAGGATGCCATCCTGGTCAACCCCTACGACACCATGGGCACCGCCGAGGCGATCCACCGCGCGGTGACCATGGACGAGGACGAGCGGCGCAGCCGCATGCGCAGGCTTCGCAGGCGCGTCGCCGACCACGACGTGTATTGGTGGGCCAATCAATTCGTCGACAGTCTGGCCGAGCCAAGCACATTGGTCGAATCGTCCAGCGGCGAGTACCTGCCCACCATCGAGACGCCTCAGCGCACCGACGGGGGCATCTCGCGGCCCGGGCTGCACAGCTTGAAGCAGCAGCGGCCGTCCTGAGCTTCCCCCTGATAAGTGACGAGCGAAGTTAAGTGACGAGCGAAGTTATTGCTCTGTAGAAATGAGCTCGATCAGTGCATCCGCAGCCGCATAAGGGCTCTCGCGGCGCTCTAGGAGCGCCTCGAGGGTCCTTTGCCATGTCGGGGCGTCGAGCACGCCTTCGAGGCGGGCGGCGAGCTCTCCGGTGACGATGAGCCGGACCAGGTGCTCCAGGCGCCGGCGATCTCGGCCGGCGATGGAGTCGTGGCCGTCGAGCCAATCGCGGTGGTCCTCGATCTTGTCGAACAGCTTGTCGACGCCCTCGCCGGAGGTGGCGATGGTGTGGACGACCGGCGGCTGCCAGGCATCCTCGGGAACGTCGACCGCCAGGCTGAGCATCGTCTTGAGCTCGCGCCGAAGCCGGTCGCTGCCGGGTTTGTCGGACTTGTTGATGACGAATACATCGGCGATCTCCAAGATCCCCGCCTTGGTCGCCTGGATATCGTCACCCATACCGGGCACGGTCACCACGATATTAGTGTCGGCGATGCGCGCCACGTCGACCTCGTCTTGGCCCACGCCGACCGTCTCGATGATGATCATGTCGAAGCCCATCGCGTCGAGGATCTGGACCATCGCCGGCGTCGAGCGCGACAGACCGCCCAGGTTGCCGCGCGTGGCGACCGAGCGGATGAACACGCCTTCGTCGAGGGCGTGCTGCTGCATGCGGACCCGGTCACCGAGGATGGCGCCGCCCGAAAAAGGACTGGTCGGGTCGACCGCGACCACGCCCACGCTCAAGTCGCGCTGGCGGCAGGTGGCGATGAATTGGTTGACCAGCGTGGACTTTCCCGAGCCCGGATTGCCGGTAAAACCGACGATATAAGCGCCGCCGGTGTGCTCGAAGAGCGCGTCGAGCTCGGCGCGCGCCTCCGGCTGCTGGTCATCGACCAAGCGCATCAGGCGCCCGGCGGACCGTACGTCCCCCGCGAGAATGCGTTCAGACAGGGTTTTACTCATAGCGGCGGGCGCACTCTTTTTCGAGGTAGGCGACCACGTCGGTGGTCGCGGTGCCCGGGGTGAAGATTTCCCGGACGCCTTTGTCCTTGAGCTCGGCGATGTCCTCGTCGGGGATGATGCCGCCGCCGAAGACGAAGATATCTCCGGCGCCTTTCTCCTCGAGCAGCTCGACCACCCGCGGCATCAGGGTGTTATGAGCGCCCGACAGGATGGACAGGCCGATGGCGTCGACGTCCTCTTGTAGGGCGGTCGCCACGAGCATCTCGGGGGTCTGGTGCAAGCCGCTGTAGATGACCTCGAAGCCGGCGTCTCTGAGCGCACGCGCGATGACCTTGGCGCCGCGGTCGTGGCCGTCGAGGCCGGGCTTGCCGATCAGGACTCGATAGGTGCGCTGGTTGTCTTTGTCAGAACTCATGGCGGGGCTCGTGTCAGGGCTCATAGGTGTGGTTCTCCGGGCGTCAAACGCCGTTTTGGCAGAGGTCCCGCGAGATGACGACTCGCTGGATCTCGTTGGTGCCCTCGTAGATACGCGTGACGCGGACGTCACGGAGCAGTCGCTCGACGGCGTACTCCTTGGTGTAGCCGTAGCCGCCGAAGATCTGTACGGCCTCGTCGCAGGCGCGCCAGGCTGCCTCGGTCGAATAGAGTTTGGCCATCGATGCCTGGCGCGTAAAGCGCTGCTCGCCGCGCTCCTTCATCCAAGCGGCCTGCAGGCACAGAAGTTTCGCGGCGTCGAGCTCGGTGGCCATGTCGGCCAGCTTGAATTGGATGCCCTGGAAGCGAATGATCGGACGGTCGAATTGCTCGCGCTCCTGGGCGTACTCCAGCGCCAGGCTCAACGCCTCGCGGCCGAGGCCCAGCGCGAGGCTTCCCACGCCGATGCGGCCGCCGTCGAGGGCGACCATCGCGATCTTAAAGCCCTCGCCAAGATCGCCGAGCAGGGCGTCTTCGGGGACGCGCACGTCCTCGAAGGTCAGCGACACGGTATTCGAGCCGCGCTGGCCCATCTTCTCTTCGGGCTTTCCGACGCTGATGCCGTCGGTGTCCGGGTCGACCAAAAAGGTCGAGATCCGGTCGTTGCCGTCGGGCATCTCGGTGCGCGCCCAGACCACAAAGACGCCGGCAAATTCGCCCGAGGTGATCCACGCCTTCGAGCCGTCGATGACCCAACCGTCGTCGGTGCGTTTGGCGCGGGTTCGCATGGCGCTGGGGTCGGAACCCGCGCCGGGCTCGCTCAGACAAAACGAGCCGCTGGAGAACTCACCCGAGGTCAGCTTCGGGATATAGCGCTCCTTTTGCGCATCGCTGCCGAACGCCTCGATGACCTCGCCGACCATATTATTGACGGCCATGGTCACCCCGACCGACGCATCGGCACGCGCAATCTCGGTGATCGCCAGGCTATAGGCGACCACGCCGGCCTCCGAGCCGCCGTATTCGGCGCCGATATTGACGCCCATCAGGCCCAGCTCGGCCATCTTCTCGAGCTCGTCGTGCGGAAACGCCTCGCTGTGGTCGCGCTCCTGCGCATTCGGCCGAAGCTCGCTATCGGCAAAACGACGCGCGGTATCCCGCACCATCGTCTGCATGTCGTTTAACTGAAAATCCATATTACTTACCCTCGAAATTCGCCTCGCGCTTCTCCACGAAGGCATCCATGCCTTCCTTGCGATCCTGCGTCAAAAAGAGCTCCGCAAAGGCGTCGCGCTCCAGCGCGTTGCCTTCATCGAGCGGCAGGTCACTGCCCTCGCGCATCAGGCGCTTGGCGGTGCTCACGGCGACCGGGCCGTTCGAGGCGATGGTCGCCGCGACTTCAAAGACACTATCAATGAACTTATCTGCGGCAAAGACATCGCACACCAAGCCCATCTCACGCGCCTCCGCGGCCTTGACGTGCCGGCCGGTCAAGACCAACTCGCGCGCCTTATGCCAGCCGATGGTCCGGCCGAGCCGCTGCGTGCCGCCAAATCCGGGGATGATCCCCAGGCCGACCTCGGGCAGGCCCAGCCGGGCCTTGTCCGAGGCATAGATCAGGTCACACGCCAGCGCGAGCTCCAACCCGCCGCCCAGCGCAAAGCCGTTGACCGCGGCGATGACCGGATAGGGCAGGGCGCTCAGCGCGTCCATCGCCTCGTGGCCCTTATTGCCGAATTCGGTGGCCTGGGCCTGGTCGAATTCGCTCATCGCCTTGATGTCGGCGCCGGCCACAAACGCGCGGCCCTTGCCGGTCACCACCAACACGCGCACATCGTCACGCTCGCCGAGCTCCTCGACCGCCTTGGCCAGCTCGTCGACGACCTTTGGCCCCAGCGCGTTGAGCTGCTTGGGCCGGTTCATGGTCAACGTGGCGATGTGGTCGGGGCGAAAGTCGAGCTCGAGTGTATCGTAGGCCATGGTCTTCTCCGATTGGTATGTGTTGTTCAACGATGTCCGAATGAATCGAGTGGATCCAAGAGCGACCGAAGGGAGCTCCGCAACGCGCTTTCTAGCGTTGCATGCGTAGCCCGAGCCGACTGGAGCTTTAGCGGAAGGAGCCCCGGGAGGGTCCTCTTGCGCGCTAAACAACAGGGCGCGGCGCTCCCTTCGGTCGCTACGGATCAACTCAATACTCGTAGAAGCCGCGCCCGCTCTTACGCCCGAGCCAACCGGCGTCGACGTATTTTTTGAGCAGCGGGCAGGGGCGGTACTTGGAGTCGCCTAAGCCCTCGTGGAGCACGTTCATGATCGCCAGGCACGTATCCAGGCCGATGAAGTCGGCCAGGGTCAGCGGGCCCATCGGCTGGTTGGTGCCCAGCTTCATGGCGGTGTCGATATCCTCGACGTCGCCCACGCCCTCCATGAGCGCGAAGCAGGCCTCGTTGATCATCGGCATCAGGATGCGGTTGACGATAAATCCGGGGTAGTCTTCGGCCTCGACGGTCGTCTTGCCCATCTTCACGGCGGCCTCGGCAACCGTGTCGTAGGTCTCGTCGCTCGTGGCCAGCCCGCGGATGACCTCGACGAGCTTCATGATCGGCACCGGGTTCATGAAGTGCATGCCGATGACCTTTTCGGGCCGCGAGGTCTCGGCGGCGATGCGCGTGATCGAGATGCTGGAGGTATTGGTCGCCAGCAGCGTGTGCTCGGGGGCGAATTCGTCGAGCTTGCGGAACAGCTCGAATTTGATCTCCTCGTTCTCGGTCGCCGCCTCCACGACCAGGTCGGTCTGAGCAGCTACTTCGAGTTCCGTGGTCGCCTCGATGCGTCCGAGCGCGTCGTCGCGCTCATCGGCGCTCATCTTCTCTTTGGCCACGAATTTGTTCAGGCTCTTCTCGATGCTCGCCTTGGCGCTGGCCAGCGCGTCTTCCGAGATATCGCTGAGCACGACCTCGTAGCCGCTGACCGCGGCCACCTGGGCGATGCCGTGGCCCATCTGGCCGGCTCCAATAACGCCAATTCGCTTGATTTCGCTCATTTTTTATTCCTCGCAGAGTTGGGGTTGTCTGACACGCTGACTGGTAGCACGGGGGTCGAAAAATCGTCAACGCGAGGACCTCATAAACGCGCCCGTTGTTAGATAGGCCAACGGTGTGCGATACTCAATCAAACGGATTCCCGACCTTTTTGTGCCGAGCGGCCTCCACACGCTGATGCCCATTTGTCCCCATTGCGAGAGCACCTGCGAGACCCTGCTCGCGCCGTGTCCCAACGACGACGGCTATTTCTGCGTCGATGAGACCGAATACGCCGCCTACGGCGACGACGTACTCTTGGGCCAGCGTATCGCCGAGCGCTTTATCGTCAGCTCGGTGCTCGGGCGGGGGTCGATGGGCAAGGTGTATAAGGCGCGCCAGGACCAGGTCGACCGGGACGTGGCCCTGAAGGTGTTCCGCTCGGAGACGCTCGTGAAGCGCTCGTTGGGCCGCGCCGGGACTGAAAAGGAGCGCGAGGCAGCCCGGGCGCGTTTTGTGCTCGAGGCGCGCGTGCTCGGCCAGCTCTCCCATCCGAATTGCGTGACGGTGTACGACTTCGGCATGGGCAAGGACGAAGACTTCCTCTATATGGCGATGGAATTCGTCGGCGGCGTCTCGCTGCGCGAGGCGATCAACCGCGGGCTCAAATTCGAGGCCATCGTCGAGATCAGCCGCCAGATCCTGCTCGGCCTGCGCGAGGCTCACACCCTCGGCATCGTCCACCGGGATCTGAAGCCCGAAAATATCGTGCTCTCCTATCGGTTCAACACCGGCGATCATGTGGTCAAGGTGCTCGACTTCGGCATCGCCAAGCTCCTGCAGCCCGACGCCGAGAGCCACACCCGCGCCGGAGCGCTATTCGGCACGCCCGCCTATATGAGCCCCGAGCAATGTCGCGGTGAGGTCGACACCATCGGCCCGCAGGTCGACGTCTACGCGATGGGCTGCATTTTATACGAGATGATCTGCGGCCAGCTTCCCTACCTGGCGCAACTCCCCCAACAGATGGTTCGCCTGCACCAAGAGGCGGACATCCCGGGGCTGGCGCCCAGAAAGGGAATGGATCCGCCCGAGGGCATGCAGGCGTTTATTCAGCGATGCCTGGCCAAAGACCACAAAGAGCGATTCGCCGACGCCGATGAGGCGCTGGCCGTCTTCGAGGAGATTCTGACGGCGAGCGGACAATCCGGCACGGGGCTCGACTCCCAGGGGCTCGGCGGCATGGCGAGCACCATCCAGAAGCGTTCGGGAACCACCCGCGGTGCGCGCAGCGTGATCGTCCCAAAGGACAACGTCAGCGGCGATGTGCTCGATCCCATCGGGCGCGGGGTCAAGCCGCCGCCGATCGAGGCCGGCGCATCTGACGCCGACGAGGACCTCATCGCCGACTTCGACCCCTCGATTCAGGCGACGCCGCCGCGAAATCAAATCCCCGCCGACGGCGGCTCGAAGCAGTCGAGCAGGGCGAGCGGCGTGAAGGTGCCCGGCGCGGCCTCCCGGCGCTCCAGCGAGACCCACAGCGGCGATAATCTGCAGAAGTCGAAGTCATCGAGCGGCTACAGCCGCCAGACGCTGCTGGTCGCCGCGGCGCTCATCGCCGTGCTGGGCGCCTGCGTGCTCGTCTTCTTCCTGATCTACTCTTCAATCATGCAGGGATGAACAACAGAGAGTAAGAGAGTGAGAAAGTAAGAGAGTCAGAGCATACAGCTCCACCCGTCGCCTCTCAGCTCGTCCGCACGCGAAGGACCACCTTCCCAATATTCTCATTATTATAAAGAATCTCGTGGGCCTCATTGGCGGCCGTGATGGGCAGCATTCGGTAAATGATGGGTGAGAGGTCGCCGCTTTCGAACCACGGCCAGACCTCTTCGCGAAAACGGGCGGTGATCTCGGCCTTTTCAGCCGGTGAGCGGCTTCTGAGCACCGAGCCGATGATGCGCAGCCGGTTTCGCAGGAGCGTGGCGAGCGGAAGCTCAGCCGTGGTGCCGGATAGCAGGCCGATGATGACGAGCCTGCCGCAGGTTTTGAGGATGCTCAGGTTTCGTTCCAGGTAATCGGCGGCGACCGGGTCGAGGATGATGTCGACGCCCTCGCCGTCGGTGAGCTCGTCGATGCGCTCGGCGAAGTCTTCCTCGTGGCGATTGATCGCCGCCTCGACACCCAGCTCCTCGAGAAAGTCGAGCTTCGAGCCGCTGGCTGTGGCATAAACTGGCGAGTCGAAGACCTTACATAGCTGGATGGCGGCGGTGCCCACGCCCGAGGCGCCGGCGTGGACGAGCACCCGCTCGCCCTGGGTCTGATTGGCCTCCAAGAAGATATTGAGATAGGCGGTGTAAAAGACCTCCGGGATGGCCGCCGCCTCGACCAGGTCGAGCGAGGAGGGTACCGGGAGCAGCATGTCGGCGGGTACGACGGCATATTCGGCGTAGCCGCCACCGCTGAGCAGCGCGCAGACGCGGTCGCCGGTCTCCCAGCCCTCGACGCCCTCGCCGAGTTGGCTGATCGTGCCGGAGACCTCCAGGCCGAGGATCGGGCTGGCACCCTCGGGCACCGGATACAGGCCGCGGCGCTGCAGCAGGTCGGCGCGGTTGACCGCGGTGGCTGCCACGCGCACGAGCACCTCGCCTTTGCCGGGTGACTCGGCTCCGGATAGAGGGCTATCGACTTCACGCCACTCGAGTGTATGGTTGTCGTCGTCTGCGACTTGAATGGCTTTCATTGCGCTTACTCTGTGTGGGGCGTGGTGAGGTGAGACCGGCATTGTGCAATCATGGGATCGAGTCAATCCATAAACATCGTGGTCACGATAGTATTACTGGTAGCGACGGTGGCGTGCGGCTGCAAGCGTCAATCAGCGCCCCATCCGGCCCAGGAGCCCGCCGAGGCGTTTCTAGACGCCCTCAAATACGGCGACTTCGACACCGCCGCCGACCACCATATCGACGGCACATCGGAAGGCTTTTATTGTGGCTCCGAGAAGTTCGAGCGAGCGCTCCAAAAGGCCAAGGAGGCGCGCTCGGAGGCCGAATGCGAACGCGTCGAGAAGCTCGGCGAGGCGCAACTCGGCGAGCTCGAGCCGGAGGCCCGCTTCATCGTCCAATTGGTGCGATTTGCCTGTGAGCAGCCCGAGGCAGGCTGCGCCGACTACGGCCAACGGGTCGTCGAGAGCCACTTGAACCAGCTGGCCCGGTCGGATGGCGCGTCGCGTTGGGCCGTCGCCGATTTTCGCATCCAGCGGGTGCTCGGCGGCGATGAGGAGGCGGTCGTCTACGTCGACCTCTTCAGCAAGGCCGACGCCGCCCGGGCCTCGCACGCCACCATCGGGATGCGCAAGGTCGGCGACAAGTGGGTCGTGGCCGAGCCGCTTCGCGACGAGAAGACTGTAGATATGGGTGGTCCCCGCTTGGACTGATTTTGATCTGGGAGAATGCATGCGCGTAATCATCAGCCACGCCAACGCCGATCTCGATGCCCTGGCGAGCCTCATCGCCGCCCGGAGGCTATACGGCGAGGCGGTGTGCCTGCGAAATCGTAATATCAGCATGGCGGTCAGGCGCTTCCTCGCGCTGCATAAGGATGCGCTTGGCCTACGGCGCCTCGACGAGATTGACCCCGACGAGATCGACGAACTCGTGGTGGTCGACGTACGTAATCGGCGCCGCATTCGCGAGTTCAACTCGCTCATCGAGCGCGCCCCGCGTGTGGTCGTCTGGGACCACCATCCGGCCTCAGATGACGATATTGAGGCCGACGAGGAGCATATCGAACCGGTGGGGGCGTGTGCGACGCTGCTATGTGAGCGTCTCCAAGACGAGGGCATCGAGCTCGACGAGGCCGAGGCGACCGTCCTGATGCTCGGCATCTACGCCGACACCGGCAGTCTGTCCTTCGATAGCACGACTGCGCGCGACATCGACGCGGCAGCTTACCTTCTGAGGTCGGGCGCGCGCTTGTCGGTGGTCAACCGGTATATGCAGCAGCGCTTCACCCCCGAGCAGCGCGAGTTGCTCGTCACTATGATGCCCAATACGCGCA
>CAYLTX010000028.1:0-53650 GCA_964386725.1 uncultured Bradymonadales bacterium
GCGAATCAGCGAATCAGCGAATCAGCGAATCAGCGAATCAGCGAATCAGCGAATCCGCGCTATCCGCGCCATCCGCGCCATCCGCGCCATCCGCGCCCTGGACCCCCGGACCCCTGGACCCCTGAACCCCTGATCCACCATTGTTCGTTACTGCAACGCCGTGCTAAAAACGAAGTCGTCTCGGTAAATTCACCAAGCCCCACACGAAGTCCCCCATGGAAAAATTTGTCATCGAAGGTGGTCATCAACTCAGCGGTACCGTTACCCCCGGAGGCAGCAAAAACGAGGCGCTCCCGTGCCTGGCCGCGACCCTGTTGACCGATGAAGAAGTCACGCTGACCAACATCCCGCGCATCAACGATGTCGAGGTCATGCTGCAGGTCATCGAGGACCTGGGCGGCCACTTCGAGTGGGTCGACGACGACGCGGTCAAGGTGCATACGGCCAACGTCACCAAGACGTCGTTGGACACCGAGTTGTGCAAGAAGATCCGCGCGTCGATCCTCTTCGCCGGTGCGATGCTCGCCCGGGAAGGCCGCTGCGAGCTGCCGCCCCCCGGCGGCGACGTCATCGGCCGGCGCCGGCTGGACTCGCACTTTTTGGCGCTCGAGGCGCTCGGCGCCGAGATCGAGATCGACTCGACCTACGTCTTCGACAGCAACGGGCTGGTCGGCACCGAGATCTTTTTGGACGAGGCCTCGGTCACCGGCACCGAAAACGCCATCATGGCCGCCGTGGGCGCCAAGGGCGAGACGGTGATTCGAAACGCCGCCTGCGAGCCGCACGTCCAGGGGCTGTGCCGCATGCTCTGCGATATGGGCGCGCGCATCCGGGGCATCGGCACCAATATTCTGCATATCGAGGGTAGCAAGGGCCTGTGGGGCTGCGAGCACGCCATCGGGCCGGACTACCTGGAGATTGGCAGCTTCGCCGGTCTGGCCGGGGTCACCGGCAGCCAGTTGACCATCAAAGACGTGGTCCCCGAGGACCTTCGGATGATCCGTCTGGTCTTCAAAAAGCTCGGCCTCGAGACCGACCTGGAAGGCCGCGACTTGATCGTCCACGGCGATCGCGGCCTAGAGGTGCGCCGCGACCTGCACGGGGCCATCCCCAAGATCGACGACGCGCCGTGGCCGGCGTTTCCCACCGATATGATGTCCATCGCGATCACCGTGGCCACCCAATGCGACGGCACGCTGCTCTTCTTCGAGAAGATGTTCGAGGGGCGCATGTTCTTCGTGGACAATCTGATCGCCATGGGCGCCCAGATCGTCTTTTGCGACCCGCACCGCGTCGTGGTCGTCGGCCCCAGCCAGCTCTTCGGCAGCACGGTCGAGTCGCCCGACATCCGCGCCGGCATGGCGCTGCTTTTGGCCGCGCTGGCCGCCAAGGGCGAGAGCACCATCTACAACGTGCGCCAGATCGACCGCGGCTACGCCAATATAGTCGAGAAGCTCGAGGCGATCGGCGCCCATATCGAGCGCCTCCCGGTTGAATAACCCCGGCCACGCGCCGCCCAAACGTACGCATAGCCACACAACCAAACCATAACTGGGGGTAAGTCCAGCCGAGTCGCCACCCGGCGACTCGGCGAGACGGCTGGGAGCGAAGCGACCGAATGCCCTTGGGGTGCACCCCCAGAGAGAGTCGCCGCTCGACTACGCTCAAAAACAAACATGGTGGGTGTTGTCGCGATTAAGCTAAAAATTCTCGCGATTAGGGTCAATTTGTCGCGATTAGGGTCAATTTGTCGCGATAATCAGTGATAGTGTCGCGATTGTTGTCGCGATTCAAATTTTCCCTTACCCGCCATGAGTAACGACCAAATACGCGCAGACATCGTTGAAATCGTCGCCAAATTTCCCGAGGGTGCGAGTATTAGTGATCTCGAGGACCGGCTTGACGTGCATCGGCGCACAATTCAGCGGCGTCTCCGAGATTTGGTGGAGGAGGGCCACATTCGCCGCGAGGGCGAGGGCCGGGCAACCCGGTATTTCGCGCTCTCTTCGCTCGCTCCAGAATCGGCGGTTGAGACTGCGCCGACAGGCAATGAGGCGTCAGCGCCACAACTCGCCCTATCTCCAGAGGCTAAACGCACTCGCAGCGAAATTCAGCGACCGGTCACCAGCCGAGAGCCAGTCGGCTATCGCGTGTCGTTTCTCGAGGAGTACGAGCCCAATGCGACCTTCTATCTGGCAGCGCCAGTGCGACAGGAACTACGTGATGTCGGTTCGTTGGCTCGGCGTAATCTTCCGGCGGGCACATACGCTCGCCAAATTCTCGATCGCCTCCTGATTGATTTATCGTGGAATTCGAGTCGATTGGAGGGAAATACGTACTCGCTGTTGGAGACCGAGCGTCTCCTGGAGGCCGGCATCGAAGCCAGCGAGCGTGATCCTTTCGAGACGCAAATGATCCTAAACCACAAATCGGCAATCGAATTTCTTGTCGAGAGTGTCGAGGATCTCGGGTTTGATCGCACAACGATTTTGAACCTGCACGCGCTGCTATCCGAAAACCTGTTGGCTGACCCGTCGAACGGCGGTGCACTGCGCCGTCAGCTAGTCGGGATCAGCGGTTCAGTATTCGAGCCACTCCAGAACCCCCATCTCATTGAGGAGTGCTTCGATAAACTGCTGCAAAAGGCCGCTGCGATCGAAGATCCTTTCGAGCAGGCCTTCTTCTTCCTGGTCCATTTGCCGTATCTACAGCCGTTTATCGACGTGAAGAAGCGGGTATCTAGGCTGGGCGCTAACATTCCGTTTATTCGGCAGAACCTGTGTCCGCTCTCGTTTATCGACGTGACCTCGACACAATATGCTCACGCCATGCTTGCCATCTACGAGCTGAATGAGACTTCCCTTCTTCGTGACCTATTCGTCTGGGCGTATAGACGCTCGGCGGCCCGGTATCGCGCCATCCGTGAGTCCTTGGGAGAGCCGGACCCGTTTCGGCTTGCACGGCGTCGAGAGATCAAGACCCTGGTTGGCCGCATCATTCGCGAGAAGATGGCACGCCAGGAAGCCACCGGCACTATCGAACGCCACGCGGAGTCGTTGCCCAAAGACGAACGCCACCGATTTGTCGAGGTCGTCGAGGAAGAACTTGAGAGCCTGCATGAAGGGAATTTCGCCCGGTATCGCGTGTGCCCGTCAGAGTTCCGAGCGTGGCAAGCGAGTTGGGATGGTTAGAGCCAACCGGTATCGGCGGGAACCCACTGATCCTCGGCGGGCATCTCGAGCTCCGCAGGCACGAACGGCACCTCCAAAAACTCCTCGAAGACCTCCAGGAATCGCTCCCGGAAGCCCACCATTTCTACCTCGCCGTCGTCGCAATAATCAGCCAGCCGGGCGATCGGGGCGTTGGGCATGCCGCAGGCGACGATCATCGAGAATCCGATCATCTCGTTGACCAGATTCATGGCCACGCCGTGGGTGGTCACGCCGCGCTGGACGCGCATGCCGACGCTGGCGATCTTGCGGGCGGGTTCCTCGTCGGTGGTCCACAGGCCGGGGTGGTCGGGGTCATAGGCGGACGCGACGCCGTATTCGGCGACGGTGTCGGCCAGGCAGGCGGCCATGCCTCGGATGAGGTCGACCACGCCCATGCCGAGCGCTTCGAGTTGGATGATGGGATAGACGACCAGTTGGCCGGGCTCGTGGTAGGTGGCCTCGCCGCCGCGGTCGATCTTGAAGACCTCGACTTGCTCGTCGGTCAACCAGCGGTGGTTGACCAGGTCGTCGAAGCTGCCGCGTTTGCCCAGCGTCACCGTCTTGGGGTGCTCGAGGGCGAGCACATAGCCGATGAATTCGTCGTCGGGAGCGCGGCTGCGCAGGCGCTCGCGCAGGTCGTACTGCAGCGCGAGCGCCTGGCCATAGGGCACCGTCCCCAGGTTCAGGAGGCGGAGTTTTTTGCTCATGTCACTTCTCGCAGATTATGACTTGAGAATTATGACTTGAGCATGTCGATGAAGGCGGTGTCGACCATCAGAATCGGGGTCGTATAGGCCTGAACGCCGATGCCGTGCTTGATGAGCAGCTCCACGAAGGTCTCGCGGTCGATGAGCGTGATCGGCGCCTTGTCGTCCTGACGGCTCTCGGTGATCGCCTTTTTACTGATATCACCCAGGTGGATGATCAGGCCTTCGGCGGCCGAGTAGTGGTGCAGGGTCTCGCGAAGCGCGCTGACGGCGTCGGAGCCGAGCTCGTCTTCGCCCTCGAGGGTCACCTGGATGCACACGCGCACGTCGGCCAGTCCCTGGCGCCAGTCGGCGGTGAAGTACACATCACCGCTCGAGGAGCGCTTGGAGACCTTGATATTCTGGTAGCCCAGCCGCTCGAGCAGGGTCAGCGCGATATGCTCGAGAGCTTCGTCTTGGACGTCGATGAGCGCTTCGCCCAGATGCTCGAGCGTGTCCTGGCGAATCTCCTCGGAGAGGCTCAGGATGGTCTGCTCTTTTTGGACGGCCGCGTCGGGCAGGCCCCACTCGCTGAGCCCCCAATTCTGCTTGTCATAGCGGGTGAACAGCTCGCGGTGGCCGCGCTGGCGGCGAATCTGATTGTCGTTGGCCAGCGCTGCTCGCACGGTGGCGGCGGCGTCGTGGGTGTGGAATTTGACCAGCTTGCGGTCGAAGATCTCGTCGGCCAGCGCCTGGATATCCATCGGCTCGGCGTTGCCGTCTTGGAGGACCGTATAGGCGGCCTCGGCGATGCCGTCGAGGCGGACCGGGCCGGCCTCGAGATGCTTGGTCGGGCTGGACAGGATCTCGACGGCGCCGGTGCGCTGCTTCGACTTGCCCTTCGAGGCACGCGATCGGCTCTTGCGCCGACCATTCTTGTTGTCGCTCTTGCTGCGGCGATTGCCGTTGGTGCTCTTGCTGCTCTTGTTGCTCTTGCGGCGATTGCCGTTGGCGTCGTTGCTGCGCTTGTTGCCTTTGGAGCTCTTGGAGCCACCGGAGCGGCGCGAGCCTCGAGCGCGGCGTCGGCCGCCGGAGCCCTTGGTGCTTTTCTGGTTCTTGCTGCGCTTGTTGCCCTTGCTTCTATTGCCCTTGCTGCGCTTATTGCCTTTGCTGCGCCTATTGCCGTTGCTGCTGTTTCCGTCTTTGCGCGAGCGGCGCCGCCGGCGCTTGGGGCCGTCGTTAGAGTCGTCTTCGTCGCGCGCGTCTTTGGCCTCGACTTCCTCGGCCTTCTGGTTGTCCGAGGGCTCGGGGCGCGAGTTGCGCCGCTTCTTTTCCTTTTCTTCGCGCTCTTTTGCTTTTTCGTTGAGCGTCTCCATCTCGCCTTCGCGGATGGTGTATACGCCCGGGCGGGTCTCGACGATGACCGACTTGCCCTGGCGCTTGATCTCCTGGGTCAGGCGGCTGGACATCGTGTCGCCGGGTGCTTTCCCAACATGTGAGAGAAGATTGTCGCGTACGGCGACTTCGGTGATCTTCTTGAAGTGAAGGGGACGGCCGGTACGGCGAAGGACTTCAACAGCGGCTTCGAAAAACGTCATCTTTGGGCTCCTCGTTCGTGGCGAGGGCCTTTCAACTCCGCAACCGGAGGCACCAGTCTCGGATACACCACGCCCGTCTCGATCTTGCGATCGGTAGGGTCGCACTCCGCTGCCCGACGCTGTCAAACACGGGATCGGTCGTGTGGGTGGTCCAAATCATGGGCACTCGAAAATCAGTTGCGCCTGCCGAGCAATACCGCCGGTTTGGTTCGGCGTCGAAGCTAACTCACCCTTTACGGGCCACCGAGCGAAGCCGACCGGCTAAAGCCGAGCGACCAACGGCGGCAACATGCAGGAGGGGAAAGCTCCGTTCGCATCTGCCTGCGCAAAAAAACTCGTCCGGTTCCTCATCCGTCGACCTCGACGCGCGGAGCCAACTGGCACTCTGCGGATGTCGGGAGCGACGGTGGAACTGAAAGTCCTCTGTGAACTGTCTGGCGGCGCGGCACCATCGGTGCTCACACAACGCCATGAAAATGTCTTATTCGTTCGCGACGGCAGGTGCGCGGCGCGACGCATCTTGTGAGGATGAGGCGCGCTACTCGCGATGGACCGTCTGACTCGGCGACGCCTCAACGTGTGCCAGCGTCTATCCGAGGGCTTCGTTCAGAAAACTCACTTTCCAGGCGATCCATTCCTGCCATTTTCGTATTCTCGATATACCACCTGCCCCCGGGCGGTTCAAATAAGCAGCGCCGCCCGAGGCGCAGTCGGTGAGATCGAGGATGCGGTTTGCCGGGGTAAATCCGCCGCTGGGTGAGCCCGGCGGCAGCGCCGGCAATCCGGCTTAGCTGGCACTGGTGGAGCCCTTGAGGGCTTCCGCGGTCTCCTCGGTGTTCTCTTCGGACTCGTCGGACTCGTCGGTCTCCGTCTCGCCTTTGGCGCCGGCGGCTTCTTTCTCGTCACTGGTGGACAGGTTGTAGCGCTTCATGAAGCGGTCGACGCGGCCTTCGGTGTCGACCAGCTTCTGCTTGCCGGTATAGAAGGGGTGCGAAAACGCGCTGATGTCCAGCGGGATCACGTAGTGCTCGACGCCGTCGACGTCGCGGGTCTTCGGGGAGGTCAGCGTCGAGCGGGTCACGATCTCGTGCTCGCCGTCTTTGAAGATGACCGGGTGATAATCTGGGTGGGCTTGTTCTTTCATGACTTCTTTCCTCGAATCTATGATTGAAACCTGTAGGGTCGTTTAAGCCTATATTCAGAGGCGACGTTTCATAACCAATTGCTGGCGAAGTTTCAAGGGGTGTGGAACTCACAATATTTCCCCGGAGAAGGGTCGGGGGCCAAATCATTCGGCGATCGGTCGTGAACGTGAACGTGGCCGTGAACGTGAACCGTAGTTTAATTGCAGGGCGATCACTTCGGCTGGACGTGCTGCTCGGCGAACCCCGCCGACTTGCAAAGGCATGGAGTTATGCCGTTTTGTGCAGGGGAAAGGCGGTTCACGTTCACGTGCACGTGCACGTTCACGGGTTGCTCGACGGAGATGGTTGCGCTTGATCGGTCTTGATCGGTAAGGGTTAGCAAAAAGGCCGCAGGCCGGAATGCCGCCCCCCTCCCCACAGTTGACGCAACAGGCCCCTGCATGCCAGAGCAACCCTATGAGCCAACCCAACCACAACATCGAGCAGCTCGGCTGGACCGACGACGTCCACGGGCGTCTGTGCGACGCCGCTGATCGGTCGTTGGCCACCGGCGACGCGCCCGTGGCCGTCTTCGACTTCGATAATACGTGCATCTTTCACGATATCGGCGAGCTCTTCTCGCACTATCTGATCGACGAGATGGAGTACCGCTACGATCTGGATGACTTTTGGGCGCTGGTCCACCCGCAGGACGGCCGTGACCACATTCGCAGCCTGACCGAAGAGTTGCTCGCCATGGACGCGCAGCGTCGAGCTGAGTCACCGCTCTACACGGAGTACCTGGCCGAGATGGGCGCCATCTACGCGCGGAAATATCGCCGCGAGGGCGCGTCCTCGTGCTACGAGTGGGCGGTGCGGCTGCATGTGGGGATGAGCCCGTCGGAGATCCGCGACAAGACCGTCGCGGCGATCCGGCGCGAGGTGGGCCGCGACATCGGCCTCGAGGTTCGGACGACGCGGCGCGACGAGCAAATCGAGATCCAGCGAGGCATTCGAATTCACCGCGAATTTCGCCAACTCATCGCCGCGCTCGACAGACTCGGCTTCGAGGTCTGGGTCGTCTCGGCGACGAACCAGTGGAGCGTGGAGACCTTCGCCCAGCTCGAATTCGGCGTGCCCACAGAGCGCGTGCTCGGCAATCGGATCGCCGCCGGGGACGCGGGCCTGCTCACCGATCGCACGCTGAGTCCGGTGCTCTACCGCCAGGGAAAGGCCGAGATCATCGCCCGGGAGATCGGCCGGCGCCCGGCGCTGGTCTTTGGCGACTCGATGACTGACTTCGAGATGATGTGCGAAGCCGGCGAGCTCGCCGTGCTCATCGATTGTGGCTCGGAAGCGCTGCGCGCGCGGGCCGAGCAACAGGGCTGGGCCATCCAGCCGCAGGGCGCGCTGACCCGCACAAGCGAGTTGAGGTGCCGATGAGTCGCCGGAAACCCCAGATCATTGGCGTCGACGCCGAGCAGCCCTCGGCCGAGGCGCTCGAGCCGGCCGCCCAGGCGCTTCGAAGCGGGCGCCTGGTCGCGTTTCCGACCGAGACGGTCTACGGCCTCGGCGCCAACGCGCTCGACGAGGCCGCCGTCGGGCGCATCTTCGAGGCGAAGGCGCGCCCGGCGACCAACCCGCTGATCGTCCACGTCGCCGACGTCGCCGAGGTCGACAAGGTCGTCGCCGATTGGCCGCAGGTCGCCGGTGAACTCGCCGACGCCTTCTGGCCCGGCCCGCTGACGCTTGTCTTACCGAAACGAGTTGACGTGCCCGATGCCGTCACCGCCTCGCTGGACACCGTCGCCGTGCGCATGCCCGCCCATTCGGTGGCGCTCGAGCTGATCCGCCAGGCCGGAGTGCCCGTGGCCGCGCCCAGCGCCAATCGCTACACCGAGGTCTCGCCAACGCGCGCCGAGCACGTGCTCGAGAGCCTCGGCGATGCGGTCGATGTGATCGTCGACGCCGGCCCCACCGAGGTGGGCGTGGAGTCGACCGTCTTGTCGCTTGTGGGTGAGCGCCCGGAGATCTTGCGCACCGGCATGGTGACCAGAGAGGATATCGAGAAGGTCGCCCCGCAGGTGGTCTACGCCGGGCCGGTTCAGCCAGACGAGCACCAGAGCCGGCCCTCGCCGGGGCTGGCCCGAAAGCATTACGCCCCCCGCGCCGAGTTGCGCGTGATCGACGATATCGACACGCTGCTCGCGCTGGTGGGAGCCGCCGAAGATGCGGCCTGGGTGGTGTTGGAGCCGTTCGGGGGCACGGGCCCTCGGGGGCCGGTGGTCGTGATGGGCGGCGATCCGAACGCCTACGCCCAAAACCTCTATGGGGTCCTGCGTGACCTCGACCGGCGCGGCGTCGACACAATCTTGGTCGAGCGGCCGCCCCAAGGCGAGCGCTGGCGCGCCATCCACGACCGGCTCAGCCGAGCGGGGAAGTGACCACGTGCGACGGCCCCTCCTCGAGCGCCTCCAAGAACTCGTTTTCGTCCATCTCCAGCGCGCTCGCGCCGCTGGCGTATTGGAGCAGGCCGGCGTTGTCGTAGTGCTCGAGCATCCGCTCGCTCATCAGCCCGATCTGGCGCAGGTTGGGGATCAGCCGTGAGAACATCACCGTTCGAAATTCATGCATCCCGGGCATCGCTGTGACCATGTCTCGCCACTCTTTGCGGGTGAGTTTGTGGGCGAACCACTCCTCGTAGACCTCCCAGAGCATAAATCGATTCTGCATCAGAAGCGCGATCTCGAAGACCCAATCCTCGCGCTCTTGTCGCTCCTTGTCGCTGAGCCTATTTTTGATGTGATCTCCCAAGGCGAGCACCCCGTAATGTACGTGGCGGGCCTCATCGAGGATGATGTAGCGGAGCATCTGCTTGAGCAGCGGCTCCTGAGTGACCCGGTAAAGCATGCCGAAGGCGCCCAGCGCCAGTCCCTCGACCATGATCTGCATGCCCAGAAACTTCATATCCCAGCGCGAGTCGGTCATCAGCGAGTCGATGATCGTAAAGAGGTTGTCGTTGATGACGTAGAGCTTCTCGAGCTTCTGGTCGATATAGCGGTGGAAGCTCTCGACGTGGCGGCCCTCGTCCATGACCTGGGTGGCGCCGTATAGCTTGCCGTCGACCCACTCGATGGACTCGGTGACCTGGGCGGAGGCGTATAGCGCTCCCTGCTCGCCGTGCAAAAATTGCGAGAGCATCCAGGCGGCCACGTCGTGCTTGAAGCGGCGGGTCTCTTTGACCGACAGGTGGATGCCGTGGTCCTCGGCCATCGACAGGTCGAAGAAGCCGTCGGGCAGGACGGGCCGCTCGGGGTTCATCGGGTCGACGTCGATATCCCAGTCGACGTCGACCTCCGAGTCCCACTGATTTTGCTTGGCTCGCGAGTAGAGCTCGCGCATCTCCGGGAAGTCGGAGCTATAATCCCAGTCGAAGCGCGCAGCGTGCGCAGCCGGCATGTCGGTCGACTTGTCACGCCGGCCGAGCTGCAAAATGAAGCCGCGATTAAACGAGGGGATCAGATTGCTGAGCACGCTGGGGTTTTTGACCTCGCGCAAGATGCTCAGTGCCTCGAGCAAGGGCTCCATCTTGGTGCGCACCCGCCGGGGCATCAGGCTGGTCATCCGTTCGATATGCTCCATCATCTGGGCCTCCGCGGCTCAATGGCACTGCAGAAAATGATCGACTCGAAGTACAGTTACGGACATCTCGTACGGGTTGCGCCCAAACCGGCCATAGTTGCCAGTAGGCGTGAGGCTTGAGGCGTGAGGCTTGAGGCGTGAGGCTTGAGGTTGCCTTTCCCCAAGCCTCAAGTCCGATGCCCGAGCCAGGACTTCCGAACGATTTATCGAAAGATCTTCGTGAATGTACTCAAATGTACTCACTAGAGTGATTCGACGACGATGGCTCCGTTTGGGCGCCCCACACACGCCAGACACATGCCGCTGTCGCGCTCGGCCTCGCTCAGGCATGTGGGCCCGTCGTAGACCACCTCGCCGTCGAGCAACTGCAGCGCACACGCCGCGCAACCGCCCACCGTGCAGCTAAAATCCAGATCGAGGCCAGCTTCCAGGCCTGCCTGCAGGATCGTCTGGCCGGCGCGCACGACAATCTCGGCGTCGTGATCGGCAAAATAGACGGTTGCCTGGTCGCTGGACTCGCGCGGCTGGAAGGAGGCCGGGCGCGCCGGGGCAGTGTGTCGGTAATCGTACACGCCGGGATCGGTCAGCGCGCCGACGCGTGCGACCGGCCGGCGTGGCACGCTCAGCGCCGTGGCTACGTCGGTGAGATCCTGGCGCAGACGCCGAAGTCGCCTTCGAACTGGTGCGGGAAAGAGTTGCGATACGCCCATGACGGCCTCCTGGCCGGTGTTGGTCGACGCTCGAGTGGTGCTGCTGTCCTTATTTCAACATATGTGGGAATAGTAATCCAATATGTGCGGGAATCAAGGATGCGGCAGGGGTTCGGGGGTCCAGGGGTCCAGGGAACGGCGTAACGGCAGGGAGCCGGGAGCCGGGTGTTGGGGTTCGGGGTTTACAGGGGCGCGCCGGCCCCATATTTGTAATAAGAGCCGTAACCGAAGCCAGCGAGAGCCATGTCACCAAAATCGAAGAGAGCCACGCGCGCCAACGGACGCGCCACCCAGGAGCGGATCTTGGAGGAGGCGACGCGCCACTTCGCCGATACCGGCTATGAGGCGACATCGCTCAGGCAGATCGCCCAGTCGGCCGAGATCGACTCGGCGACCCTGAAGTATCATTTCGGCGACAAGCCCAATCTTTTCGGCGAGGTCTATCGGCGCGGGCACGAGGCGTTCTTGGACGTGCTCGACCCGCTGTTGCGCAGGCTGCACCGGGTCGACGGGCGCGACGGGCTGCGCGACGTCCTCGAGGATTTCGTGGTCGATATGCACGACTTCGTCGAGGAGAATCTGCCGTTTGTGCGCCTGACCCTGTACCGGATGCTCGAGGACTCCGAAGACGTCATTGCGCTGGAGGAAGAGCTACAGACAGTGGCACTGACCACCCTCGAGGAGACCTTCAACGGGCTCATCGAGCGCGAGATCGTGCGCGACGTCGACGCGCGCGCCTTCGTTGTCTTCGTCGTCTCGACGTTTAGCATCTGGCATGTGACCGGCCGGGTGAAGTCGCGCTGGCTGGGTGACCCGCCGTTGGACAGCGCCGACGGCCGGGCGCGCTCGGAGGACTTTTTTATCGATCTTGTCGAGACCTATTTACTCGGACAGACGGAATCTCGTAGTTTTTCGGCATAGACCGCCCGGGGCGTTCGTTTCATCGACGAGCCCCAAATAAAATACAACACGTTTGCTCGACGTTTTTGCAATCCAGAGGAAGAATCCGCATGTCAGCACAGCCCACTGCTTCAAAGAGTCGCAAGCAGAAGTTTACTGAATTCCTGTATATGATGCGCTTCGTGGTCATCCACCTGGTCTGTGCGGCCGCGATCTGGACCGGCGTGAGCCTCGAGGCGCTGCTCATCTGCGCCGGGCTCTACGCGCTGCGTATGTTCGCGATCACCGCCGGCTACCACCGCTATTTTGCCCACCGCACCTACAAGATGGGGCGGGTCATGCAGTTCATCATGGCGTTTTTGTCGGAGACCTCGATGCAAAAGGGCGTGCTGTGGTGGGCGTCGCACCACCGCCACCACCACAAATACTCCGATCAGCCCGAGGACGTGCACTCGGCTAAGCAAGACGGCTTTTGGCACTCCCACGTCGGTTGGATCTTCGAGGAGCGCTGGGCCGACACCGACGAAGATCGCGTCAAAGATCTGATGCGCTTCCCGGAGCTGGTCTGGATCGACAAATACCACTGGGTGCCGCCGACGATCATGGGCATCGGGACCTATTTCTTCGGCCAGTGGATCGGCATCGGCGGCTGGCAGGCGGTCGTGGTGGGCTTTTTCTGGAGCACGGTTCTCGTCTTCCACGCCACCTTCTGCATCAACTCGTTGGCCCACGTCATCGGAAACCGCCGCTATGACACCACCGACGAGAGCAAGAATCACTGGCTGCTCGCCCTGATCACCTTCGGTGAGGGCTGGCACAACAACCACCACCACTACCAGGCGGCGGCCAACCAGGGTTGGAAATGGTGGGAGTACGACATCACCTACTATATCCTCAAGGTGATGAGTTGGGTGGGATTGATCAGCGATCTGCGGACCGCCCCGGCGCACGTCATCGAGGACCGTCCGCATCCGAAGGTCGTGGCGAGGCGCAAGGCTCGCAAAGAGCGAGCCCGCCAGGAACGCGCCGAGGCCTCGGCCACCAGCGCCATCGAGAAGGCCAAAGAGGACGCCTCGCGCTGGCTCGGCGAGCTCGGCCAGGCTGCACACTGCCGTTATGTCGAGATGAGTGAGGTCGCCTCGCGCACAGTCGAGGAGGTCTTCAGCAGCGCGCAGAAGGCTCAAGAGAACGCCACCAAGCGGATCGACGAGCTCAGCGAAGCGGCGCATTGCCGCGCGGTCGAGATGAGCGACGCCGCCTCGGCCAAGGTCGACGAGATCAAGCTGGGCGCCGAGAGCGCCCAGCAGACCGCCGCCCAAAAGGTCGACGAATTCGCCCGCTCTCTCCAGAAGGAGCCCAGCCCCGAACTCGGCTGATTTCTATCGATTGAGCTCGTGTTTGAGAGCGGCTTCGAGGTCGGCGTATTCGAACTCGAAGCCGCTCTCTTTTAGGCGCTGGGGTACGGCGCGTGTGCCGCCGAGTAGGAGTTCTTTGGCCATCTGGCCGCCGCCCAATTTGACCATGAAGGAGGGCAGGTCGAATAGCGCCGGCCGGCCGAGCACGCGGGCCAGTGTCTTTGTAAACACTTCGTTAGTCACCGGGTTTGGCGAGGTCAGGTTGATGGGGCCGGCTAACTCGGTGGTGTCGACCAGAAAGCGCATCGCGCGCGCTACGTCGTCCAGGCTCACCCAGCTCATATATTGGTCGCCGCTGCCCACCTGGCCTCCGAGGCCAAATTTGAACGGCTTGAGCATCACGCTCAGCGCGCCGCCTTCTTTGGACAACACCATCCCCAAGCGGGTGTTCAGGGTGCGGATTCCGGCGTCGGCCGCCGGCTGGCAGGCGGCCTCCCAGACCTGGCAGACCTCGGCCAAAAAGGTGTCGCCGGGCGGGGAGGTCTCGTCGATCTCCTGGCTGCCGGCGTCACCGTAAAAGTCGATCCCGGACGCCGAGATAAACGTCGACGGCGGGCGCTGGAGGCCGGCGATCGTCTTGGCGATGAGCCCGGTGCCCTGGGCCCTGCTGGCCAAGATCTTCTGCTTTTTGCTCTCCGTCCACAGCCCGAAGATATTCTCCCCGGCCAGGTGAATGACCACGTCGACCCCCTCGAGCTTGTCGGCCTCGATCTGGCCGTCGGTGGGGCTCCACTGCACGTCGAGTTCTGTGTCGGGCTGGCTTCGGCTGACCTTTTGGATGGTATAGCCGTCGGCGCCGAACGCCTCGCTGAGCGCGCCGCCGATGAGTCCGGTGGCTCCGGTGATGGCGATGCGGCCGGCGTCTTCTGGGGTAGCGTCTGAAGTCGTCATAATGATCTGTTGGCTGAAGAAGAAGAGGCGGCCGTGAAGCTAAGCGGCAGGCGGCATGTTGCAACCCCCGGCGATCAATCCGATGAGAAGAGCTTGGACTCGCCGGCGATCACCGCCTTGCAATTCGTCGCCGGATCGACCCGCTTCATATAAAAGCTGTTCTTGTCGGCGTCCGGATGGGCCTTGCTCTCGGGCGGGTCGCCCAGAAATACGCTGGTCGAGTCGACCACCGATTGCTCCTGTCGCCAGCGCACTCGGCCCTGGATGTCATCGCCGTCGAGCGAGCCGACCAGTCGGTCGAGGCCGCGGTGGACGAGGTATAATTCGCCGTCGATCATGCCGCGTACTCGTACGGTCACTCCGGGGTGTCCATCCTGATCGTGGTCGAAGATGCGCGGATCTTCGGTATCGCCGGGCAGGTGCTCGTGTTTGGGCTGGCGAAGATTAGCCCCCAGTACCTCGACGCGCTCGGGTACGACCAGCTTGAAGCCGCCGTCTCGCTCGACCAGCGAGGCCGGGCGTCGGACCTTGCCGATGGCGGCGATGAATCGGTCGGGGATCTCGGTGCGGATCACCGACACGGAACTGTTGACGTCGATGGAGCAGGTCCGGCTATTCAACTTGAGGTCGGTGCCGTCCTGGCGGACCTCGACCAGTTGCAGCGAAACCGTGCGCGAGGTGACCTCGCCGATGATCGGTACATCAGAGAGCGTGGTGGTGACCACCTTTTGAGCCCACAGGCCGCTGACGTCGGGTGGCTCGTCGCTCCGCTGGTCGGCCTTCTGGTCGGCCTTCTGGGCCGCGGCGCCAACGGGGACGGCGAGCAACAACGCGACGATCAAGACTCGGAGGTGGCGCATCGCAGGCTCCTGAGAAAAAAGTAACTACTCATAAAATTTTAACGCACAGGGGCAGAAGGCGCACAGAAAAGTCGTTGGCCTCTTGTCTGGTCAGGTTCTCGGCGGTCTTGGCGTGGAAATAGCAGCGTTTGCAGGGCCGGCGAATGCCTGGTCAACGTCCTTGACGGGCGATCTCGCGCGCCCAGTCGTACAGCTCGCTCCAGCGGTCCAGATGAATCTCGGGTCCGACTGCTTCGGGCCGGCCGGAGCCGCCGACGACCAACAGGGCCTCGCTGTCCATCTCGGCGGTGAGCGTGTCGAGCATCTGACGCGCCTGAGCGCTGTCGTAGGCTTTGGAGACGCTGATGAGCACTGCCGTCGAGCGCTGTTGGGCGGCCGCGGCGCTGATCTCGTCGAGCGGTGTATTTGCCCCCAAGAACGATATCTCACATCCGGCTAGTGCAATGATGACCGCGGCCATGTGGAGTCCGAGGCAGTGTTGCTCACCCGGCAGGTTAGCCATGACCACCATCGCGCCGGAGGCGCGGTCGCTCAGCGGCCTCCACTGGCGCGTCAAAAAGTCGCGCAGCCGCTCGCTGGTAAAGTGCTCGTGGGAGACGTTGAGATCGCCGTTGAGCCAGGCCTCCCCGAGCGCGGTCAGAAACGGGCCGACGCGCTCTTCCAAAAATCGCAGGCCGCCGAACCGGTTCCACGCGCGATACAGATGCGTCTCCAGGGCGTCGCCGTCGAAGCGGGCGGCCGCGTCGAGCCAGGCGTCGACCCAGCGGTCGTCCGGGGGGACTTCACCGGAGACACCCGGCGGGGTCGATGGCTCGGGCTTATTGGGCTGACTGCCGGTGCGCTGGCTGCCGGTGCGCTGGCTGCCGGCTTGGCTGGTCGCCAGCAGCTCGCGCAATTGGTCGATGTCCTCACCGACGACATTAGAGGGGCGATAGCCGGCGTCGAGCGCCTCGGAGATCAGCCGGAGCTGATGGACCGTCTGCATGGTGTAGACCCGATGGCCGGCCTGATTACGTTCGGGATCGGGAAAGCCGTAGCGGCGCTCCCAGGTTCGGATGGTCTCGCGGGGGATTCCCGTTGCCTTGGAGACGGCGCCGATGCTCAACGTCGCTCTGTCCGGAGAGTCTCCGCTCATTCAAGATTCCTTGTGTGTGACCGGTGTGTGCAACCGGTTCAACCGTTCGCGGGGTTTCGTAGACGACGGCGCGCTCTCTGTCTCGCACGATGTCCGACAGCCGCCTTACACACTAAGACGCAAATCGGGAGCCCATAGATACACGGGCTCCCGTTTGCGATGGGGGTGAATACCTTTTGAACAGGTTGTGATCAAGCGGACAGGGCTCACGCTGTTTGAGCCAAGTAGTTGCGCTCGATCTGCTCGCGCAGGCTGACTCGCAGCCTGTGCAGGCGGGTTTTGACCGCGCCCTCGGTGAGGTCGAGCTGCTCGGCGACCTTCTCTCTGTCGCGGCCGTTCCACTCCAGGTCGAGGTACACGACTTTGTTGTCGTCGTTGCATTCGTCGAGGAAACCGGCGATCTCGGCGAGGATCTCCTTGCCGGCCAAGTGCTCGTCGGGACGCTCGTCGAAGTCACCCTCGTCCTCGCGCCGCCGCAACGCGTAGAGGGTGTCGTCCTCGACCGGGACCGGGTGGCGCTTGTATTTGCGAGTTTTCATGCGCGCCTCGTTGACGGCGATGCGATAGATCCAACTCCACAACGCGCTGTTACCGCGGAAGGTGTCGATCTTGTCACATACCTTCAGCAGGACATCCTGGGTGACCTCCTCGGCGTCCCACCGGTCTCGAACCCGAGTGACCACCACCGAAAAGATCCGGCCGCGATACTCTTCGCAGAAGTGTTGAATGGCTTTGACTTCGCCGTCGAGTAAGCCCTGAATCAGTCTTTCTTCGTTCATCGTTTCTTCTCCTTTGGGTGTGCCTGCCAAGGTCCACCGTGATTATGAACAATAAATGAACAGGGTCAAGTGCGTTTTGAATAATAAATGAACACCCAGTGGAGAAGTGGACTAATAGGGAGGTGTCCGATTGTTTGGGCGCTTGACGAAACGGCGGCCAGTCGGCATGCGTCTAAGTGTTGCAGACAAGCGCATGACCCCAAGAAGAGGAGACCCGATGGGCAAGATGATCGAAGGTGAGTGGACGACCGAGTGGTACGGAAGTGACGAGGAAGGGCGCTTCGAGCGCGAGGATACCGTCTTTCACGGTCGAGTGACCGCGGACGGCTCGAGCGGCTACCCGGCGGAGTCGGGCCGCTACCACCTTTACGTCTCCTGGGCCTGTCCCTGGGCACACCGCACGCTGATCGCGCGTGCGATGCTCGGCCTCCAGGAGCATATCTCGATCTCGGCTGTCCACTGGTTTATGAGCGACGAGGGCTGGGAGTTTCGCGAGGACGATCCGGACGTCATCCCGGACACGGTCAACGGGGTCTATTATCTGCGCGAGATCTACAAAAAGGCGGCCGACGACTACACCGGTCGAGTGACCGTGCCGGTGTTGTGGGACAAGGAAGAGGAGACCATCGTCAACAACGAGTCGCGCGAGATCTTGCGCATGCTCACCACCGAGTTTGGCGAGTTTAGCGCCGACGACGCACCGCAGCTGTATTCGGAGGAGCTGCACGACAAGATCGAGCACGTCATCGACGCCATCTACGAGCCGATCAACAACGGCGTGTACAGCGCAGGCTTTGCCGACTCACAGCAGGCTTACGATGAGGCCGTCGACAGGCTATTCAAGTCGTTGGCTCATTGGGACGACGTGCTCGCCGACCAGCGTTTCCTATGCGGCTCGCAGATGACCGAGGCGGATATCTGCATGTTCACCACGCTGCTTCGCTTCGATCCGGTCTATTGCACCCACTTCAAATGCAACCGCCATCGACTGACCCACTACGACAATCTGTGGAACTACACCAAAGAGATCTACCAGATGCCCGGGGTAGCCGAGACGTGTAACCTTCGGCACATCAAAAACCACTATTATCAGAGTCACGAGATGGTCAATCCCAAGCGGATCGTCCCGCAGGGCTTCGACGTCGACTACGGCGCCGAGCATAATAGGGATAGGCTCGAGACTTGAGCAACGGTGGGCTTGGGGACAGGCGGTAGGTGAGCCTTTCCTCATGCCCCAAGCCCCAAGCCCCAAGCCCGCCGTCAGGCCTTTCGCACGAAGATCGTCGAGCCCTGGGTGGCGTCGAAGTAGCGCGCTGCGCTGCCGTCACGCACGCCGATCTCGAGCTGGCCGGCGCTACCGAAATAGGCCAGCGGCCGGCCCTTGGGCACACTCGAGAAGGTGGGCAGCAGGCGAAGCCGGGTGTCGCGAAATTCGATGGACGGCGCGTGGTCGTCGAGCCAGCCGTTCATCTCGTCGTCGCTCAAATTGGTGATCAGATTGCCGAACCGGTCGACGTGGATGACGTGGCACTCCACGCGGCTCTCTTGGAGAAACGCGCTCGTCGGTGCCAGCCCCTCCAGCTTGCTGGGATCGACCTCATCGCCCAGCGACTCCAGCTCCACGCCCGCGGCCAAGTGACCGGCCACCGGCGCAAAGATATCTCGGCCGTGGAAAGTCGAGCTGACCTGCTCGAGGTGGTAGTCGGGGTTGTTCAACTCGACGACCTTTTGGGCCGGCGACTTTTTGAGCACCATATCGAACAGGCCGTTATCCGGCCCGACGCAGATAAACGAGCCGGTGTCGATGGCGACTGCCTTCCGGCCGCCTCCCACCCCCGGGTCAATCACGGCCGTCAGGATCGTCCCTTCTTTGAGATAGGGCACCGCGCTCGACAACTGATAGGCTCCCGAGACCAGGTTTTGGGGGGGGACGTTGTGGCATAGGTCGATGATCTGTGCGGGCGGACATAGCCTGCTGATCACGCACTTCATGATACCGACGTAGTTGTCCTGGAGGCCGAAATCCGTCAGCAGGGCTACCGTGGGATGGCTCATGATCATGACTCCCCGTCACTGAGAGCGATACGATTGAGGCTAATATTCTGCGTCGACGACTCTTTGAGCGCTGACTGAAAATAAGAACGCACACCGTTATTGACCAGCGCAATCGCTCGAGACAGCCGTTGTGTCGCGCCGTGGCGCTCCCTTTTCCGCAGCTGCGCACAACACCGTTTCCAAATACACGCCGATTCTGGCATGATCACGGCCGTCGCGTTCAAAATAATGATACCTGTACGAGGTAGGATGATGGAGTCTCGTTCGGCAGTGCGCCGCAATATCGATCGTTTTTTTATGCTAGTTTTGTGCGCCTCGCTGGCCGGCTCCGCCGCCTGCTCGGATGATCCGGACGGCGGCGCCAATAACTCCGAGCCGACCGATACCGGCGCCGACGCGGTGCTCGATGGCGGGCCGGACGCCGAAGAGGAAGATGCGGCCGACGCGGCTGACGCAACGGGGGATGCCGACGCCGAGCCGGACGCCTCCGATCCCTACGACCAGCCCGATTGCGACTCGCTGCAGCCCGCGCGCTGCGAGTTCCCCTGGCCGTCGAACCTCTTCTTGCGCCCCGATGAGCAGCGCACCACCGGTTATACGCTGAACTTCGGCGCCGAGACCTTGCCGGTCGTCGAAGAGGGTCCGACCACGGGCCTTCAGACCGAACCCGACCCGTATCGCCGTCTGGACGGCTATGAGGTGGGCACCCCGCTGATGGTGATGTTCCCGGACGTGGACACCTCCGAGATGGCCGGCGAGCGGAGCATCGAGCGCTCGATGGAGGCCGACTCGCCCATCGTGTGGCTCGAGGTCGATGATAACGGCGACGTCGTGCGCCACATCCCGCACTTCGCCGAACTCGACTCCCGGGCCGACTCTGCCGACGAGCAGGTGCTCTTCGTGCGCCCGGCGGTCATCCTCGACGAGGGAAGCCGCTATGTGGTCGCCTTCCGCAACCTGCAGGACACCACCGGAAGCGACATCGAGCCCAGCGAGGCCTTCGCCAAGCTCCGAGACGGCGACACCGACGCAGACGAGGTGCTCGAAGGCCGCCAGGCGCGCTTCGACGAGATCTTCGACATCCTCGAAGGCGAGGGCGTCCAACGCGACGAGCTGACCCTGGCGTGGGATTTCGTGACCGCCAGCAGCGACGCGACTCACGGGCCGATGCTCCACATGCGCGACCGCGGCTTCGAGATCACCGGCGAGGACGGCCCGCAGATCGAATTCACCACCGTCAAAGAGAACACCGAGGACGACCACGACTATTGGTGGCTCCAGATCGAGGGCACCTTCGAGTCGCCGCGGTTTATGAAAGACAAGACCATCCGCGGCCAGACCGGCTCGGTGTTCAACTGGGGCGAGGACGGCTTGCCCGAGGCCAACGGCACCCACGAACAAACATTCTGGTTATACGTGCCCCACAGCGCCAAAGACGGCAGCGACCACGGCCTGATCCAATACGGCCACGGCCTGTTGGGCGCCGGCAGTCAGACCGGCGGCAGCTTCAACGGCAAGATCGCCAACGACCACAAATTCATCTTCTTCGGCACCAGCCTTGCCGGTATGAGCAACGAGGACAACACCAGCGCGCTGCTGGCGGTGCAAAACCTCAACGCCTTCCCATTCTTGGCCGACCGGCTCCACCAGGGCATGCTCGAATTTCTGCTGCTCGCCCGTTCGATGCGCGAGCGACTGCCCGCCCACGACGAGTTCACCTCGCGCAATATCAGCGTCAACACCGACGAGCTGTTCTACTCGGGCATCTCACAGGGCGGGATCTTCGGGGGCACCTATATGGCGCTGTCGACCGACGTCACCTACGGGCACCTGGGCGTGCCGGGCAATAATTACTCGACGTTGCTGCACCGCTCGGTCGACTTCGATCCGTTCTTCGAGGTCATGAGGCGCGCGTACTCCAGCCCGGTCAGCCAGGCGATCGCGCTGTCGACCATCCAGCTTTTGTGGAGCCAGACCGACCCGTCGAGCTACCTGCGCCACATCACCGCCGAGCCCTTCGAGGGCAACGACCCTCACTACGCGCTGTTCGCCCCGGCCAAGGGCGACTGGCAGGTCTCGGTGATGACCAACGAGATCGCCGCCCGAAGCGATATCGACATCGCGCTGATGGAAAATTACGACGACGAGCGCGACGTCGCCCTGGTCGACGAGCAGGCCTATCCGTACACCGGCTCGGGCGTGGTGCTCTACGACTTCGGCAACCCCTGGCCCGAGCCCGGCAACAGCCCGCCCGACGACGATCTGGGTGACCCGCACGGTGATCCCCGCCAAGAGGACCACCACAACGAGCAGATGATCCACTTCTTCCGCAACGGCGGCGAGATCATCGACGTCTGTGGTGGTGACGGGTGCCATCCGGATTGATTCAAGGGCCTTTCCCGGGGGTAAGCGATTCGCCTGCGGCGAAATCGCAACCCCCGGCTAGAGAGGCCTACGCGCTTCGGCGCGGCGCCAAACAACGGCGCCTTGAAAAGCGTCGCAACCTCCCCGCTATTGCGCTGCATCGTCGGCTCTCCTACAGTCGGGCGGTGTACGTTCCTTGAATTCGCGCCGCTCTATGCGCGCATAGTCATACCGAGAGTCCCACTTCCATGAAGAAGACTACGTTGAAGCAGCTTCGCAACGAGGCCCAAGAGATCTACGGGGAGTACGGCGCCCGCTTTGCCGGCAAGCCGCGGGCGACCCGCGACATCAGCGCGCTCGAGTCGATCATCGAGCGGCTCGAGGATGTCGTCAAACGCGCCCGACAGCTCAAAAACGGCGGGCAGAACCCGGCGCTGTCCTCGTTTCTCGAGCAGGCCCTGGAGAACCTTCAGACCTACGAGCGCGAGCGCGATAATATCGCCGACGTTCAGGCCCAGGGGCCGGCGGTCGTCGAAGGCAGCCAGTTGGCGACCTGGGCCAATTTGCTATTCGGTCAGTATTTCAGGCATTTTGCAGGTAAGAGCAGAGCGACGCGCGATCTGGGATTGCTCAACGAGATCATCAGCGAATTGGAGCTGATCCAATCGCAGATGAAGCGCCTCGAGGCCGAGACCGGCGTCGAATCGGTCTCCGCCGATCTGGGCACCGTCGAGGAGAACCTCGGCCTCTATCGCGACGAGCGCGACAATATCCTCGAGGCGCGCAAAGACGGCACGCTCGAGCAGCAGGCGAGTTATTTGGCGCTGGTCGCAAACGAGCAATTCGGCGTCTACAACTTTCACTTCGGCGGCCGGCCGCGCATCTCGCGCAGGCCCGGGCTTTTGCATCGGGTCATCGCCAACCTCGAGTCGATTCGCGACGAGATGGCCGCGCTGGAGGAAAAGGGCTTCGAGTCCGAGCAAAACCGCAATAATATCGACCTGATCAACACTCAGATCGAGACGTATCGAGAGGAGTTCGACCAGGTCCAAGAGGCCAAGCGCCAGACGCCGGCCGACGAGTTGGTCGGCAGTCTGGGCCGGGCGGCCAACGAGGCGATGGCTCAATACTCCGAGCACTTCGCCGGCCAGGACCGGGCCAGCCGCGATCTCGAGCTGCTCTCGCGCATCTGCGACGAGCTGCTCGACGTGGGCCGACAGATGCGTGAGTTGAAGAGCACCATCGAAAGCCAGGCCAACGAGCGCAATCTGAATATTGTCTTGGACAATATTCTGCTCTATCAAGACGAGTACGAGCAAATTAGAGAAGTCCAAGGTTAATGCGAGAGCACAGGCGCCTTTGGGGGCATCTGTGTGGCAGCACGCCGTGTCGAAAGGGAGATGATGATGGGCATTCGGAGCGTCGGGAGTATCTTAGGCACGGGCGCAGCGCGCACGCTGGGTGTATTGATGCTGGCAGCCGCGCTGGCGGCCTGCGGCGGTGATGATCCCGCCGAGGACAATAATACCGTCACCGTTCCGGGCGATGACGCCGGCGATGTCAGCGCCGACGCTGATGCGGGTGACCAGCCCGACGGCGAGGGCGAGGGCGATGCCGAGACCGATTCGGATACCGGGCCCGATGGCGATACCGGACCTGCCGAGGACGACCTCGACGGTGACGGCGTGCTCGACGACGAGGACAATTGCCCCGAAGACCCCAACCCCGAGCAACTCGACCGCGACCGCGACGGCATCGGCGATGTCTGCGACCATTTCCCGTCGATTCATGACCCGGAAAATCCCGAGGAGTTCGACACGCTCGTCGAGGACGAAGACGATATCCCCAACGACAGCTCCTCCGCCGGAGAGGCCTACGATATCGAGCTGCCATTCCGGGTCGAGGGCAACGTCGGCGAGATCGAGGACGGCTCTTCCGATTGGGATTATTATAGCTTTACGACCACCGAGCCGACCCTGCTGTTGATCGACATCTCGGCGGACGGCGACGATATGTGGCCCGGCGGCGTGGTCCTGGGCTATGAGGTCAGAAACGGCAACGTGTCGCGTTTTGCCCTCGGCGACGAGACCGGCGGCGGCCACTACCGAGAGGTATTTCTGCCGGTGCCGGGTAAGTATAGCCTGATCGTGACCGACGCGCGCAATATGATGAGCACCCCGGACGTCGGCGGCGAGGACTTCGACTACGTGGCCAGTATCAGCCAGGTGCCGTTTCCGGAGGTCGAGGAAGTCAGCCTCCCCACCGCGCCCATCGAGCGTGATGTCGACCGTGCCGTGCATATCTACGAGATCGATCCCAGTGAGCTCGACGCGCTGGAGGTCACCTCCGCCGGTGATGCCCGCAACGACAACTCCTTCGTCTTGCCGATGCTCACCCTCTACGATCCCGACGACAAGCGCTCCTTATCGTTCACCTCGCCGGAGCAGACATCTGACACCGCCATCGTCGAGTTGACCACTAAAATTGGCGAGCGCGATCGGGTCTGGGTGATCGAGGACTTCTGGCAGCGGCTGGGCGTCAACAGGACCCTGCTCGAGGTCAACACCACCACCGTCGAGTCGGAATTCGAGACCTTCAGCGAGCCGCAAGACGAGCGCTTCAGCGAGCTCATCTGGTTGCAGCCGGATATGACCGTCGAGGGGACTATCGGCCCGCCTCGCACGGTCAGCGGCACTCAACTCGCCGCCGATACCGACTATTTCCTGGCCACCACCAAGCAGGGCACGCTGGTGACGTTTACGGTCAATCCCCTCGAAAGCAGCATGATGCAGCCCGACGTCGAATTGGGCTTTTTGTACGAGAGTCAGGGGAGCAGCCAATTTTATTGGATGGACAGCGCGCCCTCCGCAGATGCGCCCGGCGAACCGACCAGCTTGTCGACGTTCGTCAATAGCGGCAACGTCGGCGAGGTGGCGCTGCACGTGCAGCACGCTCCCAACGTCAACGCCGAATCGCCCGAGGGCGGCCCGGGCTTCGAATACGAAGTCTCGATGTTCGCAAGCGAACCCGAGATCGACGACCTCGGCACGCTCCCCGTGACCGCCAGCGGGGTCTTCGACACCGACGGCGAGACCGACTTTTATAGCTTCGAGGCCGAGGAGGGCGATCGCATCAACCTGAGGGTCCTCAAAAATGGCTTCTTCGGCCCGATGTCCATCTACGACCGCGACACCTTCGCGACCCTGGCGTCGACCTATTCGGATCGACTGGGCTTCGTCGCACCACATACCGGCGAATTCGTCGTCCACCTTGCGCCCTATAGCGACGACCGCGATCCGAGCTTCACCTACGATCTGGGCGTCGAGGAGATTACGGCGACCGATATGGGCACACTCCCGGCCCAGCAGTCCGGTGTGGTCGACAATGAGCCGTTCCCGGCCTGGTATAAGATGAGCGTTGTCGACGGGGCGGCCTACGAGATCACCCTCGACGACCAGGATAATTTCGACGGCCGCCTGCGGGTCTACGATGGCGCCGATATGTCGCAGGTTCGCGGCGGATCCGGCTCGGTTCGCTGGGTGTCGGGCATCGACGGTGAGGTGTTCATCGAGGTGGCCGACGTCGATGACCTCGGCGACCCGACCTATGATTTCGTCGTCGACGCCCAAGAACTCGACGCCGATACCTTGACGGTGGATACGCCCAAGACCGGCCAACTGGCCGACGGCGGCGATCGGATCTACTATTCGTTCGACGCGCCCGAGGGCGCCATCGAGGCGCACGTCGAGCCGACCGGCAGTTGGACGCCGGAGGTCACGCTGGTCAGCGCGAGCACCCTCAACCCGATCAGCAACGTCGAGGGTTTCGAAGGCGAGCTGTATCACGCCGAGAGCAACCCGGATGATTACGCGCTGTTGGTGGAGGCCGCCGACCCGAGCCTGACCGACCCGCTCGACTTCACCGTCGAGTTCACCATGCACGATGCGGCCAGCGGCATCGACGAGACCGAGCCCAACGACACCCTCGCCGACGCCGAAAATATCGGCCAATTACCGGGCATCTTCAACGGCTCGCTCGACGGCAATAACGGCGACGAGAGCGACGTCTACACAGTCGACCTGGTCGCCGGCCAGCGCGTCTGGCTGCTGAGTAACCGCCGCGGTTCGGGCAGTCTGTACTCGCTTCGCCCGGAGCTGGTCGTCTACGATCCGCAAGGCGCCGAGGTGACCAGCGACCAGACCAGCGGTGAGGGTTATTTCCCGGCCATCTACGCCTTCGAGGCGACCGAAGACGGCACCTGGGAGATCCATCATCAGCTGCGCTACGCCGATCGAAGCGGGGACTATACGCTGTACGTATTTGCCTCCGACGCACCGTGAGAACTCCAAGCAACGAGCCCTGATGGACTGGCAAGACATCTGCAAAGCCCGCCTTCCCGCGCTGCTCGAGCGCACCGATGAGCCCGATAGACTCGAAGGACTCATCGCGCGACTCGAGGCATGTGTGGCCGAAGGCGGGCTTTCTGTGTCTGAGGCGGACCTCGCGCTGAGCCAGCTGGCCGGGGCGCCCGAGCCGTGCCAGACGCTGCTATACCTACTGCAGCTATGCGACAGCGACGAAGGACCCGAGGTGCTCGGCGAGGAGGGGGCGCTGGAGACCTTCCTGATCCTGGCCGGCCAGGGCGATTACCCCGCGCGTATCGTGCTTCGCCGGCCCGAGGATCTGTCTTATCTGACCGGGGCCAGGCTCAACCAACTCGCCCGCGGTGTGGACTCGCTCAAAGGCGAGCTGCACGGGCGTATCGAGGCGGACGTCAACTCCGGCGCCGATCGCGAGGCGGCGACCTTCGCTCAGCTTCGCCGGCTGAAGCGGCGCGAGTCGCTTCGCATTTATCTTCGCGAGATCGAGAATCTGAGCTCGGTTCGCCAGACCACCGCCGAGATCGCCGCGGTCGCCGAGGCCTGTCTCGACGTGGCCTGCACCCAGGGCGCGCAAGTTTTGGGCGAGCCCGAACTCGCCGATGAGTTCTGCATATTGGGTATGGGCAAGCTCGGCGGCCGAGAGCTCAACTTCAGCTCGGACGTTGACCTGATCTATATCTGCTCCGATCAAGCCGCGCGTGACGCCGACACCAAAGAGCTCGTCGACGCGCTCGGGCGCTGGGTCACCCGCGCCATGGGCCACGTCAGCGCCGAGGGCTACGTCTTTCGGGTCGACTTGAGGCTGCGCCCGGAGGGAAGCCGCGGCGCGTTGGTCCACTCGCTGGAGGCGATGAACGACTATTATCTGAACTGGGGGCGCACCTGGGAGCGCAGCGCCATGCTCAAGGCGCGCCCGGTGGCGGGCAGGCGTGAGCTTGGAGAGCAGCTGCTGGAATCGCTCGAGCCGTTTATGTACCGGCGCTACCTGGACTTCGAGGTCATCGACGAGCTGCGCTCGATGAAGGAGCAGATCGACCGCAACGCTCATGTCTCGGCGGTGGTCGGCCTCGACGACGAGGAAGTCCAAGAACCCGCCGAGCCCGCCGAGCCCACCTCCTCGTTGAAGGCGCGTCTTCGCCGAAAGATGAAGCGAGCGGGCGCGGGGAAAAGGTCGCGTAGCGGGCGCTCGACGCGACTTCGCTCGGGGGCATTCTCGTCGGTCGAGACACCCCCTGGTAAGGTCGCTGACAAGCCCGACGAAGACGAATCGCTCGGCGAGGAGCTCTCGGCGAGCCGGCTCGACAGGACCGGCTCTCCGTTTGGCTGGGACGTCAAGATCGGGGTGGGCGGCATTCGCGAGATCGAGTTTTTCGTCCAGGCGCTCCAGCTCATCCACTGCGGTATGCGGCCGGCGCTTCGGGTGCGGCGCACGCTCGACGCGCTCGACCGGCTGCTGTATTCGGGTCTGATCACCCACGAAGATCACGCGGCGCTGGCCGACGCCTACGACCTTTTCCGCCGGGTCGAGCACCGCGTCCAGATGGAGCATGACCGCCAGGCGCACCGGCTCCCGGCCGATCGCGCCGGCTTCGAGCGTCTCGCCCGGCGCATGTTCAGGCAGCCCGATCGGCTCGAGGACGAGCTCACCGGCCACCGCAAGGCAGTCGCCGGCATGTTCGAGCGGCTCTTTACGGAGTCGGCCCAGACCCCCGACGAGCCGACCGTGCGCGAGTCGCAACCCTCGGAGCTGGCGACCGTATTGGGAGTCTCGGCCGATCGCCTCTCCGACGCGGCCGTGATCGACGCGATCAGAAGCCTCGGGTTTCGTCGGCCCCGTCAGGTCGCCGGCCAGATCCAGATGCTCCGCGAGAAGACCTACGGCCCCTTTGGCCGCCACGCCGGCACCCGCCACAGCCAGCTGAGCCGCTTCGTGCTGCAGGCATGTGCCAGCGCGCCCAATCCCGATCAGGCGTTTAGCTATTGGTCGCGGCTGTCGACGGTGGTCGGCGACCGGCCCGGGGTCTTCGATATGCTCTTCGAGAACCCGCACGCCACGCGTTTGCTGTTGCACGTATTCGGGTCGAGCAATTTTCTGGCCTCGATCGTCATGCGCGAGCCCAACGTCATCGACTATCTGCTGGGCTCGGATACGGTCGCCATCGTGCGCGAGCATGATGAGATGAGCCGCGAGCTCGGCCGGCGCCTGTCGGGCATCACCGACCCGAGCCATCGACTCGGCCGGGTCCGGCGCTTCCACCAGGAGGAGGTGCTGCGCATCGCGCTGCACGAGGTCGCCGGCACCGTCGATATCGGCCAGACCGTCCGCCAACTGTCCATGCTCGCCGAGGTGGTCCTCGAGGCGGTCCTCGCCGAGGTCTACGAGGCGCTCGTCGACGGGATGGGGAAGGGCGCAGATAAGTCGGCCTTTCCCGACTTCGACGAGCTTCCCTTCGTGGTGCTCGGCATGGGTAAGCTCGGCGGGCGCGAGCTCGCCTTCGGCAGTGATCTGGACGTGATCTTCGTCTATGAGGACCGCCCGGACGCGGGCCTCGACCACCCGTTTTTCGCGCGCCTCGCTCAACGGCTCGTGCGCAACCTGACGTCGGTCAGCGCGCACGGAAAACTCTACGAGGTCGACACCCGCTTGAGGCCGTCGGGTCGCCAGGGAACGCTCGTGGTGAGCCTGGATGCGTTTCGTGACTATCATCGCGAACGGGCCGACCTGTGGGAGCGCCAGGCGATGATTCGGGCCCGGCCGCTGTCGGGCAATCGCAAGTTGCGCGCGAAGTTGATGGAGCTTCGCGAGCAGTTCGCCTTCGAGGCGCCGGCCCCGGAGGATCTGGCCCCGCAGATGCGACAGATGCGCGACAAAATCGCCGAGTCGCTGGGCGGCGACGGGCGCGGCGTGGACATCAAGACCCACCCGGGCGGCATGGTCGACGTCGAATTTCTGACCCAATACCTCCAGATCGCCCACGCCGCCGACTTGCACGCCGCCGGGGTGGGCGCCAGGCGAATGAACACCGCCGAGCGCCTCGGCGAGCAATGCGTCGACGGCCCCCGCAGCCAGAATACGATGCGCGCTCTGGCGCGCCTGGCCCAGGCCGACGACGCCGGCCGCGTCGACCTCGGCGTCGACTGCGTCCAGCTCCTCGAGGACTACCGCACGCTGCGCCGCGTCGAGGCCAGGCTCCGCATGAGCGAGCAGCGCCCCACCAGCCGCCTGCCCGACGACGACGAGGAACTCAGCGTGCTGGCGCGGCGCCTGGGCTACCAGGGCGCCGGCGCCCGCCAACAACTTGAGGCCGAACTCGACACGCTCTTGGAGCGTGTTCAGGGGATCTTCGAGTCGGTGATGCGGCCGCTGTAGCCGAGGGTTGATTCGTGGATAAAAAGTCTTCAGTCGCCGTCCAGAGTCCGTACACGCCTTCGGGGCGCGAGGCTCTGTCCTCGCCCCGCGGCCTCTGTGCCGCGGCTTGCGTGTCTGCAATGCCCATTCGGGCCGCTCGCAGGAGATCACGCAGGCCCCATCTTTGGGCTGCCTTCGCCGCGGCCCACAGGTGTCCGTAAGCTTCGCGGCGGACATTCGTCGCGAGCCCGCAAAATACCGCCAGTGGAGCCACAAAATTGAGATGTGGGCGGGCAAGCGGTAGGTTCGAGCTACGTGACGATGTCTGCCAGCCCGTTTCGTTCGACAATTTAGAATCGTGAAGCAAAGGCCTCCTTATGGCCCTCAATCCCAAATTGAAGCGGAGTTTGTGGGTGTTGTTGGCCACTGCGTTGGTAGCACCGGTGGTCGCACTTTCCATGTATGGGCATTGGCAGCTTCTATTAGGCGGGATGCGAGACGGGACAAAGGCATACCCGCTGCACGAAATTGGAGCGTTCTACGCTGGGATGTGTATCTTGGTCGCCAATGGCTTGCTGTGGGCGCTGGGCCGGCAACGACTCCGGAGTTTCGGATCGTCCGGAAGAATTCTGTCAGGACTCTTCGTGCTGGTTACCATGAGCGCAGTAACACTTCAGAACTTTGCGTTCCAGATTCCCGCGCTCTTTTGGGGGAGCATGATTCTGACGCTGGTCGTCAGCTCCGGGATGATTCTGGCTCCGCTGCCCACGGAAGAGGATGCGTCGGGGGCTTGAAAGTGAATTCGACCCATTCTACATGGTCGACGGCTCAACGTTGTAAACCGCGACGACACCACTCATCGCTGCTGTCGGCCACATTGGACGGACGTCATCTTGGCGTCAGAGACAAAAAGCTTTTTTCTCTGACACCGAGACAGTATCAGTCCATTTCGGGCCGCTGAACTTTGGTCGGTGAGCCTTTGACTTTCCCGTGGTCGTGGTCGTGGTCGTGAACGTCGTCGTCATCGAATAGCGAAGATCTCCTGCTTGTTAGCCGGCTGCGATGGCGAGTCCACGCTTGTGCTTCATGTGGTTTGCTGCTGTTCGTCTACGACCACGACCACGACCACGACCACGACCACGACCACGACCACGACCGACGAAACCGAGGGGCCACGACGGCGGCCATGTGGCTCCCAAGCCCCCGCGAACCATTGACAGTATACCGCCCAAAAGCTAGCGATGTGTTTAGCATTCGGACGTCTTCGGCTCCGGGCGAGGCGTTATCAAATTTTGCACAACGAGGTTCATCGTGGGTATCGAATCAGACAAAATTTGGATGGACGGGGAGCTGGTCGACTTCGACGACGCCCGCGTGCACGTGCTCACGCACACGCTGCACTACGGGCTGGGCGCCTTCGAGGGCATCCGCTGCTACCAGCGCGCTGACGGCAAGAGCGCCGTCTTTCGGCTCTCCGAGCATATCCGCCGGCTGATCGAGACCTGCAAGATCTGCACGATCGACGTGCCGTTCACCCAGGAGGAAATCGAGCGCGCTTGCCTCGATACAATCAAGGCCAACGATTTCGACGACTGCTACCTGCGCCCGGTCGTCTACCTCGGCCACGGCCAGATGGGCCTCTCCGCGACCAGCAACCAGGTCCATGTGACCATCGCGACCTGGAAGTGGGGCGCGTACCTGGGCGACGAGGGCCTGAGCAAGGGCATCCGAGCCAAAGTCGCCAGCTTCAATCGCCACCACGTCAACGCGTCGATGGTCAAAGGCAAGATCAACGGTCAATACGTCAATAGCATCCTCGCCAAGCGCGAGGTCATGCAGGCCGGCTACGACGAGGCGATCATGCTCGACACCGAGGGCTATGTCTCGGAGGCCTCCGGCGAGAATATCTTCCTGGTCCACCGCGGCGAGATCTATACGACCCCCGGCGGCTCCTCGATCCTCGGCGGAATCACCCGCGACACGGTCATCACGCTCGCCGAAGAGCACAACCTGACCATCAACCAGCAACGCTTCACCCGCGATATCCTGTACACCGCCGACGAGATCTTCATGACCGGCACCGCCGCCGAGATCACACCGGTGCGCGAGGTCGACGATCGTACCATTGGCGACGGCACCCCCGGGCGCGTCACCAAGGCGATCCAGAATGCCTATTTCGACCAGGTCAAAGGCAGCGCGACCGACCACCCCGAGTGGCTGACAGTGGTCGAGTAGGACGAGGATGATCTGCGGGGCTGGGGTCTGGTGTTGGTTGAGGCTTGGTTGCCATTTGTGACTGTTCTTGGTTCTTGGTTCTTGGTTCTTGTTCAAAGACACGGTTGTCCAGGTATCGCAGCGCCTTTGAAATGAGCAGTTGACCAGTGTTCCGACTACGGCAAGGCCTTCGCTTTAAGGCAGTACCAAGAACCAAGAACCAAAAACCAAGAACCAAAAACCAAGAACTTGATGTTCCGCCAGACGAGCTAAAGTTCTCGCAATGAATTTCGCTAAACCACTGATATAGCAACTTCAACCACACGGAGACGCCATGGCAACTGTCGACAAGATCGTGGACATCCTCGGAGACGAGGCCGACGAGCTGCTCAGCTACGAGTCGAGTACCTTCCCCAAGGAAAATCTGTATCTGCCGGGGCCGGATTTCGTAGACCGAGTCTATACCCAGACCGACCGCAGCCCGCGCGTGCTCGCCAACCTGCAGCGCCTCTTTGATAATGGGCGGTTGGGCGGCACCGGGTATCTGTCGATTCTGCCGGTCGACCAGGGAATCGAGCACTCCGCCGGGGCGTCTTTTGCGCCGAACCCGGAGTATTTCGACCCCGCCAAGATCGTCGAGCTGGCCATCGAGGGCGGCTGCAACGCGGTGGCCTCGACCTTCGGCGTGCTCGGCTCGGTGTCGCGCAAGTACGCCCACAAGATTCCGTTCGTGGTCAAGATCAACCACAACCAGCTGCTGACCTGGCCCAATAATTACGACCAGGTCATGTTCGGCACCGTCGAAGAGGCCTTCGAGATGGGCGCGGCGGCCATCGGCGCGACCATCTACTTCGGCTCCGAAGAATCCGACCGCCAGATCGTCGAAGTCAGCCGCGCGTTCTCGCGGGCCCACGAGCTCGGCATGGCGACCATTCTGTGGTGCTACACGCGCAATAAGGAAGGATTCATCGTCGACGGCGAGGACTATCACGGCTCGGCCGACCTCACCGGCCAGGCCAACCACCTGGGCGTGACCATCCAGGCGGATATCATCAAGCAGAAGCAGGCGGTCAACAACGGCGGCTACAACGCCGTCAAAAACCCGGGCGGCAAGGACTTCGGGCGCACCGACGAGCGGGTCTACTCGGAGTTGACCAGCGACCATCCCATCGACCTGACCCGCTATCAGGTCGCCAACTGCTATATGGGCCGCGCCGGCCTCATCAACAGCGGCGGCTCCTCCGGCGAGAGTGACCTGCAGCAGGCGGTTCGCACCGCGGTCATCAACAAGCGCGCCGGCGGCACGGGCCTGATCTCGGGCCGCAAGGCCTTCCAGCGCCCGCGCGATGAGGGCATCAAGATCCTCAACGCCATCCAGGACGTGTATCTGAGCGATCAGATTACGATCGCTTGAACTGCAGAAAGTGAGAAAGTCAGAGAGTGAGAGAGTAAGAAGAGGCAAAAAGGCGCCCGACCCAGCGAATTCGCTGAGTCGGGCGCCTTTGTTTTTGCAGTATCTAACTCTCTTACTTTCTCACTATCTAACTCTCTGCAGTTCACGGTCGCATGACCACCTTGATGCAATTATCCTCCTTCTCGCGGAACATCTTATAAGCCGCCGGCGCTTCGATCAGCGGCACGCGGTGAGTGATGACGAATGACGGGTCGATATCGCCGTTTTCAATGTGGTCCATGAGTTTCTGCATATACGCTTGAACCGGGGTCTGACCCATCTTGAAGGTCAGCGCTTTGGCGAAGGCCGCGCCCATGGGCATCTTGTCGAAGACGCCGCCGAAGACGCCCGGGATGGAGACGTTTCCGCCCTTGCCGCAGGCCATGATCGCGTGGCGAAGGGCGTTGGGCCGGTCGGTCTCCAGGCGCAGGGTCTGCTTGGCCTTGTCGTAGAAGTGGTCGGCCTTGGTGACGCCGTGGGCCTCCATGCCCACCGCCTCGATGACCGCATCCGGGCCGCGCCCGCCGGTCATCTCCTTGAGCTCGTCCATGACCTTGTCCTTCTCGAAGTGAAGGATGTCGTCGGCGCCGGCCTCACGGCGGGCTTTCTCGAGGCGCTCGGGCACCCGGTCGATGGCGATGACGCGCTCGGCGCCGAGCATCTTGGCGCTCTTCATGGAGAACAGCCCCACAGGGCCGCAACCCCACACGGCGACGGTGTCGCCGTCTTTGATGTCGCAGTTCATCGCGGCGTGGTAGCCGGTCGGAAAGATGTCGGCCAGGGCAAACGCCTGCTCGTCGCTGACTCCGTCGGGGATTTTCATCGGGCCGATGTCGGCAAACGGCACGCGCAGATATTCGGCCTGGCCGCCGGCATAGCCTCCCAACATATGCGAATAGCCGAAGATGCCCGCAGTCGAATAGCCGTAGGCCTTTTCGGCCATCTGGGCGTTGGGGTTGGAGTTGTCGCACAGCGAGTGCTTGTCGTGTTGGCAATAGTGGCAGCTTCCACAGGCGATCGGAAAGGGGATGACCACACGGTCACCCACCGACAGGTTGTTGACCTCGCTGCCGATTTCGACGACCTCACCGACGGTTTCGTGGCCCATGATATCTCCCTCCTCCATGGTCGGAATATATCCGTCGTAGAGGTGCAGATCGGAGCCGCAGATTGCCGTGAGAGTGACCTTGATGATGCAATCGCGCGAGTTCAAGATTTTGGGCTCGGGCACGTCGCGAACCTGCATATCTTCTTTTCCCATCCAACAAACCGCTTTCATAATGCCCCCTTTGAAGGTTTTGGGTGCCCCGATTCAAAAGCGGGGCACCCGGTCAGTCGAGTTGTCGAAGGTGTTTCTGGTGCGAGATGCGCGCGGAGACTAGCGCAGCGACTGGCGCCGGCTGGTTCCACGTGAGCGCAGTCGGCGCCCCTGCGGCGGCTCCGCGCGCCCGGAGGGCTGGCCGTCGATGGTAGGCACCTCGCCGATCTCCATCAATTGCTTGAAGCGGCGCAGATCCTGCTTGATGATCTGCTCGGAGGTGCCCCTCAGAAAGCGTCCGATGGTCTGGCCGACTTTGCCGGCCGGCGGATAATAGACGATGTGGGCGTGGATCTCGGTGCCGTCGCCGGTGGGGGAGGGCCTGAATTCGACCATACCCTCGTTTTGGACCTCGGCGTGGCGAACCGAGCGCCACACCAGCAGCTCCTGATCGCGCTCGTCGATGATCTCGGAGTCCCACTCGATGAACATATTATCGGACTTGGGCACGTGGGCTTTCCAATGCCAGTGGGTGTCGTCGATCTTGCGCACCGATTCGATATGCTTCATGCAGTGGCCGAGGTTGCTGAGATCGCGCCACTTCTCCCAGACCTCGTGGACGGGCCGGTTAATCGTGATTGTCGAGCGCACCTCCGTGGATTTGGAGGCGCCGGTGTTGAGCAATAGCTCCTTGACGTTGCCGTCGAGCAGGTCGTTTTGCTTGAGGCCTTGATAGACCAGCCCGCCGCCGATACCGGCGACCAGCAGCCCCAGCGCCGAGCGCCAGTGCTTGACGCCCCAATAGGCCAGGGCGCCGCCGCCGAGGAGCATCGCCGGGTTCTCGAGCTGCTCGAGGCCGTTGCGCTCGGGGCGCTGCGAGTAGCTCGACAGGTGGTCGCGCTGGACCTGCAACTCACGCCGATGGGCCCGCGAGCCTTCGCTCCGGGCGCTCATCGACTCGCTCGTAGTGCCGGCCGTGGTCGACCGTTGGCCGGCGCCTTCGGTGGTCTCTTGGCGCTGGCTGGCGACCTGCTTGTCTTTGTCTTTTTTTCCGCGTTCTGATTTTGACATTCGTGCTCCTGGGCACAGAACAAGATGAGGCGGACAGCGCACTTCACTCCGCGCATTGGCTGCAGTTGATAGATGTGTGGACGACGTGTGAAATCATGAACACCACGCGCCGGGAGTGAAGCCCGGCGGCGAAGAACGCTCCTCCGACGAGGCCACCTGTGGAGCTGGTGGTCTGGAGTTGGTGGCCAGGAGTTGACGGACAAACCACAGGCCAGTCAGACCGTTTTGGGATCGGAGGGAGCGATATAGTCGGGCGGGCTATCCCCCCCGCTGCCTCGGGTGGGAATGCGCCACTTCTCCTCGTCGAGTTCGTCGTCGTCGCTCTCTTTTTTGCCGTCCTCAGTGTCGGCGCCGTCGTCGTTGTCGGAGTCGGTCGTCTCGACATCGGCTCCCTGGTCGTCGCTTTGCACGTTCTGTATGTGGTCTCCGTCAGCCGGAGCGGTATTCTGGGGCTCCGGCTGTGGGGTCGGGTCAGTGCTCGGGACGTCTTGCTGGGGCTGCTGGCCCGTTGGTTGGCCGGCAGGTCGTGGGTCTGCAGGAGCGGCTTTGGGCGCAGCCGGCTCGGTGGCCTGGGCAGGTTGTTGCTCGTCGGCGGAGCGAGACTCCTCGCCGTCCGCCCCGTGAAGAGCCAGCGCCGGCTGATCGCAGCCGACAAACACCCCCGTCGCGAGCATCGCCAGTAGCGTCAGCAGGATTCGACTGCCGCGTCGGTCTGCCATATTGTTGCCTCCCGGGGGCCCGAAAAGTGCCCTGTGGCACCCGGTCCCTGTATTGAAGTCCCCTCGTCTTTCTTAAAAGTGGACACGAGCGCGGGTTCGCCAATACCCGTTGATTGAGCAGGTCCCGATGGGAGGCACGCCACCTGCGGGCCGGCCGGGCCGGCGAAATACATGCGGCGCCTCGCATTGTTCACCCTGCGGGTGATACTCTCTTGCCAGCCCGAAGCGGTGGATTGCCGCGCTGTTTACGCTTACGAGTACTCAACGATGTCCGACTCTCCATATCCCCGCTATTTCGCCGCCGCCCTCGTGCTGGTCGGCCTATTGGGTATCGTCTCGACCGGATGTAAATCCGAGGCCGAGAATACCGAGGATGCCTTCGTGGTGGTCCTGGATTCCTCACCCAAGGGCCTCGATCCGCGCTTTGCCACCAGTGACGCCAGCGCCAAGCTGGTCGGCATCTTGCACGCCGGGCTGGTTTCGACCGACACCGCCTCGGGCGAGCCCGAGCTCGAGCTGGCCGAGTCCATCGAGCAGACCTCCCCGGTGCGCTACGAGGTCACCTTGCGCGACGACGTGTATTTTCACGACGGCGAGCCGGTGACCACCGCGGATGTCGAATATACGCTCATGGAGTTGGGCAGTGACCTGGTCAGCAGCCCCTATGCGGGCACCGCCCGGCGCATCGAGGCCATGGAGGTGGTCGACGAGCGGCGCTTGAATATCGAGCTCGCCGAGCCCTACGCGCCGTTTATGGGCGACCTGTCCATGGGCATCGTCCCCGAACATATCTGCGCCGGACACTCCGAATGCCCGGGAGATCCCATCGGAGCGGGGCCGTTTGCCTTCGATCGCCGGGAGGGCGACAAGCTGTATGTCTTCGACGCCTTCGACCGCTACTTTCGAGGCAAGCCCAAGATTGACAAGCTCGCCTTCAAGGTCGTCGAGGACGACAACACCCGGATGCTGGCGCTGATGGGCAACGCCGCTGATCTGGTCCAAAACGCCGTCGCTCCGTTGATGCTGCCGGTGGTCCGCGACTCCGATCGCCTGCGCATAGAAACCGGCCCGTCGTTCAAATACACCTACCTGGCGTTCAACCTCGAGCACGAGATTCTACAGCACGCCAAGGTCCGCCGCGCCATCGCCCACGGGATCGACCGCGAGGCGATCATCAAACATAAATTCAAGGGCCACGCCCGACCCTCCACAGGCATGCTCGCCCCCGACCACTGGGCCTATGAGCCCGACGTGGCCACCTATGACTACGACGTCGAGGAGGCCAAGCGCCTGCTCGACGAAGCCGGCTATCCCGATCCCGACGGTGACGGGCCGCAGCCGCGTTTCGAGCTGGAATTCAAGGTGTCGGCGAGCAAATTTCGAAAGTCGCTGGCACAGTTGATGTCGCACCAATTGCAGCGGGTGGGAATCGAGGTGACGGTGCGCTCGTATGAGTGGGGCACTTTTTTCCACGACGTCAAGAGCCGTAACTTCGCCATGACCACCCTGCAGTGGCCGTCGGTGCTCGACCCGAGCCTGTATACGTGGATCTTCCACTCCGACAATATCCCGTCGGCGACCAACCGCTCTGCGGGTGCAAACCGCGGCGCGTATCGCAATGATCGCGTCGACGAATTGCTCGAGCGGGGCCAGCGCGAGACCGACCGCGACGAGCGCAAGGCGATTTACGGCGAGGTCCAGCAGATTCTGTCCCGAGACCTTCCTTATGTGTCGTTGTGGCACGAGGACAATATTGCCATCATGTCGCGCGATGTGCGCGGCTATTATATGACGCCCAACGCGCGCTTCGAGGGCCTGACAGCAACTTATAAGAAGTAGCTTCCGGGGCTGGTGGTGCCGAAGCCAAGAGACCTATGCGAAAACATCGAGATATGGACACGGACACCAAAATTCGGCGCGTGGTTGGCATCTTATGTCTGGTGGCGATCGTCGCGGCAGGCTACCAGCTCCTCCAGAAGCGCTCCAAGCGCGGCCCGAGCGCCGTCGGTGGAGCTGCGCCGACGTTCACGCTGGGGGTCGTCGGAGCCGACGAGCAGGTCTCGCTGGAGCAATTTCGCGGCAAGGTCGTGTTGCTCGACTTTTGGGCGACCTGGTGTCCACCCTGCCGCGAACAGATGCCCGAGGTTCAAAAGCTCGCCGATGATGGCGAGCTCGACGACACCCTCGAGATTCTGTCCATCAACACCGATGATCGCGGCAACGATCGTGAGCAGCGGGTGAGTACATATCTCGAGGAAAACGGCTATAGCTTCACCACGCTCATCGACGACGGCCGCGTCGCCAGTAGCTACGGTGTCACCCACCTGCCCACCTTGGTCGTCATCGACCCGAAGGGCGAGTTGGCCCACGTCGAGTCCGGCGTACACAGCGAGGCCGATCTGCGCGGCTATATCGAAGAGGCCGGCGGGCGCACTGCCGACTGAGTTGTCCGGTGTTGTACTATTAGGAATGTGGCGGCTGGGATTCACCGCTCCAACGCGGCTGGTTGGTGCCGACGCATGCGGCCAACACCACTCCTCCCAACAAGACGGCTGTGGCCACGAGCGGGTGGTTCATCACCAGATACGGCATGAAGACGGCCGCTAGCAGCAAGCCGCCGAAGGCCACCTGCAGCGCGCGGGACAGCCTGAGATGGCGGTGTGAAGACATCAGCCGAAATTTTCGAGCGACCAAAAAGAAGCCTACCGCGACCAGCCACAATCCAAAGACGGCCATCACCGCCAGCAGGGTGGCGCGGACCCACGGGGAGGCTGCAGTAGCGGTCGTTGTTTGAGCGTAGACCGGTGCCGAGACGAGCAGGCACCCGAGGCTGGTAGCCATCGAGATGGCTCGGTGCAGCCTGGTGGCTGTGCGCTTATTCCCTGTCAAATGCTCGCGCATCACAACCCTCACAGCGTCATTGCCGACGGTTCCATCCTGGCGTGGGTCGGCACTTATGAAAGCTCGTCGCCTCGGCGAGCAGTTCAACTTCAAAGGCGTGCTGCTCGCTGGTGTGGTCCGAGCTGAGCCGGCGCCTACAAAATCAGACGCCGGGCACAAGCTTCGAATTCAATGAGGATCTTCTGCAAGGGGCGTGCCGGAGGTGTTGCCGGTCGGCAAGACGGCGCTGAGGCCGTGCTGGCACGTGGGGATGCTTTTTGAACGAGGGCGGGGTGTGCTGGCTATGACATCCAGATCACACCGACGGGCGACCGGTGGAGTGTTCTTTGGCCAATGGCCTTTGGTGGCCATCAATCCCCGGAGGCAGTGGTGTCCTCGGTAGGGCTGTCGGCTTCGGCGTCGGAATCGTCGGGGTTATCGTCGTCCTCGGACTCTTCTTTGCGCAGCTTGTCGGGGTCGAATTTGACCGCGCCCAGGCGTCGGTCGAGCTCGGCGAGGAACTCCTCGATATTGCGCGCGTTCTGGCCGAAGTCGCCCTTGCCCACCCGCGAGGCGCTCTTGACGTGGACGCGGGTGACGAACTCGGTGATCGGGTCGATGGTCACGCTCACGTCGTCGACGAAGCCGAACACGCTGGTTTCGCGCTCGGCCTGCAGGGTATGCGCAGCGCTGTCCTCGGAGACCAGGGTCCACTGCTCGAGCGCCTCCACGCTGGCACGCGCCTCCTCGAAGACGCGCTGCGGATCGGCGGTATAATAATGGGGCTGGACCTCCGGATACTCCGGGGTGCTGCCGGTTTCGACCTCGTTGATCACCGGCCAGATACTGGCCGCCACCAGGAGGGCGGTCACCGTCAGCCCGACCAAGATGGCCACGGCTATGAGCAATCGGCTCTTCATCGAGTTTCCGCGCAGAGGGTCATGACTTCTTCGAAGGTGGTTACTCCCCGGGCGAGCTTGCGAATGGCGCCTTCTCTGAGCGACATCATTCCATCGGCACGCGCCGCCTTTCGTATCTCAGGGGCGTCGGCCTGTCGAGAGATCAACTTCGAGATGGTCCCGTCGACCGGCAGCATCTCGAAGATGCCCGAGCGGCCGAAGTAGCCGGTGCCGCGGCAGTCTGCGCAGCCCTCGCCGTAGTGGCTGGGCAGGGTGCGATCGGAGCGAGGCGGCAATTTGATGTCGAGCAGCTCGACCTGCTCGGCGCTCAGCTCCGTTTTGGCCTTGCACGACGGGCAGATCCGGCGCACCAGCCGCTGGGCCATCACACCGACCAGCGTCGAGGAGAGCAAAAACGGCTCGACGTCCAAATCCAGAAGCCGCGTGATCGCCGAGGCGGTGTCGTTGGTGTGCAGCGTGCTGAATACCAGGTGGCCGGTCAGCGCGGCCTGTGCGGCCATCTGGGCGGTCTCCGCGTCGCGAATCTCGCCGACCATGATGATGTCCGGGTCCTGGCGCAAGATCGTGCGCAGCGCCGAGGCAAATGTAATATCGACGCGGCGCTGGACGAGCACTTGATTGAGATCTTCTTGGACCATCTCGATGGGGTCCTCGATGGTCGTGATATTGACCTCCGGGGCGGCCAACTCCTTGAGCGTCGAGTAAAGCGTGGTCGTCTTACCGCTGCCGGTCGGGCCAGTGACCAGGATCATGCCGTGGGGCCGATGGATGAATTTGCGCCACTTGGCGACCTCTTCGTCGCTCATGCCCACCGACCCCAAATCTTTGATGACCGCCTGGGGGTCGAAGATACGGATGACCAGTTTTTCTCCGAAGGCCACCGGCATGCTCGAGACGCGCAGCTCGATCTCGCGCTCGCCGCGCTCGGTCTTGATGCGGCCGTCCTGGGGGCGGCGCTTCTCGGAGATATCCATGCGCGCGAGCATCTTGAGCCGGCTGGTAAATGCGCGGTGAATGCCACGGGGAAATTGGTAGATATTGTGGAGCACCCCGTCGATGCGCAGGCGCACCATGGTGTGGTCGCGCTTGGGCTCGATGTGGATGTCGCTGGCGCGTTGGTCGAAGGCGTAGTGCAGCAGGTATTCGACGGCGTTGATGATCGGGCGGTCGGTCGCCTCGATCTCGCCGACGTCCTTGAGCTTGACGAGCTGCTCGAGGTTGCCGATATCGGCGCCGGCGGTGTGCTCTTGCTGGGCCGCCGAGATCGACGAGCTAAACCCGTAGACCTCCACGATGAGCTTCGTGATGTCTCGTTTGGGACTGACCACGATCTCGAGCGGCTCGTGGGTCACCTCCCCGAGCTGCATGACCAGTTGTTGGTCGTAGGGATTATCCAGCGCGAAGATGATCTTGCCGTTCTCGCGCCTCAGCGGGATGCACGAGTGGTGGCGCGCAAACGGCTGGCTGACCGTATTGGCGACCAGCTCCATGTCGACTTCGAGGGGATCGGGCTTCTCGAAGGGCACGCCCGCGTCTGCGGCGATGGCCCGAGCGATACTGTCTTGGCCGATCGTATCGCCGTCGGGCGACACGAAGTTGAAGTCGGCGACGACCTCGGCCGGGCTGATGCGCGTCCTCGAGGCGCGTCGGGTCCCCTCCTTGGCCACGCGGTCGCGCATGATCCGCGAGCGCACCGTCGACTCCTGGGCGCGCACCTGCTTGGCCTGATCGTCGGTCAACAGGTCGGCGTCGACCAGAAGGTCAACCAGATAGCCGACCGTATAGTGGACATTTTTTGGAAGTACCGCGCTGCTCATCGCACTCGTGGGGTGGAGGCGTGATGGTCACAACCATTGTAAGCGGCAATGGCCGGTCTTGTCACGAAAACAGCTTTGGTGTCGGGCAGCTCAGTGTAGTTACGCCCATGATGTTCCGACTTGCCACCCCTCCCCAGATTCTGGGGAGGTGCCGAGCGTATTTTGCGAGGCGGAGGGGGCCTCAGCAATTCTCCATCACCAACCATGCCAGAGGTGACTCGTCAGTCACCTCTGGCACCAGGGTTGCAACTTACCTCCGCTGACGCGGCGATACCGAGCTCGAAAGCGGCCGCCGCCTCGGGACGATGAACGCTCTTTAACCCTGCGGAGGTAGCGATGAAGTGGAGATTACGCCTATCGAATCTAAGTCTGATGTTGCTCGGATTGTGGGCAGGCAAGGCCCACGCCCAGCAGCCGACGGTGGAGGATGCGTCCTCCACTGATGGACAACAGAGTTCCGAGGTCCAAGAGCCTGATGTCCAAAAACAAGCGCAGCCCAGGGAGCACTTCGACCCCGACAAGCCCATCTTCTGTATGGAGGATGAGGATGGCGAGTGGATCCGCCTGCAGTGCGACCACCAAGAGCAGCGCTGCCTGATCGCTCGTTCGCACGCGGACATCCCCGCCGCCCGCATAGCGGCTCGAGAGACGATGATGGAGCGGTGCAGGCCCAGCGAGCCCGAAGATCTTCAAAAGCTCCGGGAGGACGGCTATGAGATGGTACCGGCGTTCGCGACGCGCTACGGTTATAAGCGAGACGAGCTGGGTCGCATCTATCAGACCCACTTCGATCTACGCCGCCGGCTGATCCTGGGCATCTACGATCAGATGAGCCTATCGGGTGATCACGCCGGAGAGCATCGGCTCAGCGCGGAGATCGGCGGGGTCATCGAGCTCTACGACCCGGACGAGCGCAAGCGGCACCGCCACCAATTTTTGCGCGGCCAAGTCCACCTCGACCCGCTCGAAGCCACCGGACTGCTATACGGCTATGACCGCGGGCGTGTGAGCGACGAGCCGGCGATTCGGATCGTCGAATTCGTGACCCCCGAGCCCGACCGCTACGATATCTGGCTCAATCTGGGGCCGGGGGCGCGCTTGGGCCGGCTCAGTTACGAGGAGATCGCCGGCACCCACGAGCTGCTGCTGGACGTGGTTCAAGGTCATATCAACTGGGAGGTGTTGCAAAACCAAAAGGAGGGGCTCGAGGACTACGTGCTCGTTCGCGCGGGCATCGGCGGTGGTTTGGCGGCCGTGGACGGCGAGGAGTCCGCCACGACCTACGGATATCCGGAGGTCGGCGTCGAGGGCGCCTGGCTCATCGACGAGCGCGGGCTGACCCAGCTTCGCTTCGACGGCGCCTTGCGCAAGTTGTGGGACGTCGACGGCGGCGAGCGCGAACTGGCCCACGCCCAGCTCGACGTCGAGCGGGTCGTCGTCAGCATCAATGACCAGCCGATCACCCTCTTCGCCCGCACCGGCGTCGAATATCGCAGCGGCCCGCTCGCCGAGGAGGGGCTGACCTCCTTCGAGGCTTTGGTCGGCGGTCGGGTCAGCTTCTTCGTGCCGACGCGGCCCGCTTATGGGGGCCAGTAGTCATGGATTCCCGAATCTCTATCGCATCGTTCGCCTTGGCGATGGTGTCTTGTCTTCTAGGCCAGTCGGCCGCGGCGCAAGGCGCCGAGCCGGCAGGCCCGGATAGCAGCGATCGCCAGCACCTCGCGCAGGCGCTCAACGACCCGGCCTGGACGGTCGACGAGCACGGGCGCGTCTACCGCGTCGCCTTTCCTCGCTACGATCGCGCGGTGCTCGGCTACGGCGCCCAGGCGAGCGCCGCGTCGCCCGGACACCTGGGCCAGCATGTCGAGTTCAGCTTGAGGAATACGCTCGGCCTGGACTTCGACGAGGAAAATATCTGGTGGCGCTTTCGCCACACGTTCTTGGAGGTCGACTATAGCTGGAGCGCCGGGCGCGGAAGGCTCGAGCCCACCGTGCTTCGCGCTGATTACCTGCGCCACGACGACAGCTCATTTATCGTCATCCCGATGGAGCAGGACATCAAGCTGCCCGCACCCTTCGATATCGGCGTCGATTACGAACTCGGCGGCTTCGGTCTTCGCCAAGACGGCAGCGACTGGCGGCTCGAGCGCATCGACATCGCCGAGGCCGCCGTGCTGATGGACTTCATCCGCGACCCCGACTACCGCCATCGACTGGGCATCGGCCCCGCCGGCTCGTATACCGCCCGGCGAAGCGACGATGGCTTCGTCCACGAGCTCGCGCCGATGAGCGGCTTGCAGGTGCTCTACGCCATCGAGAGCCACGATGGCCTCTACGCGATCGATCTGCGCGGCCGATGCGCGGCCGCCGCGCGCGTGTCGACCGACGAGCGATTGCTGTGGCGCACCAAATGCGGCGCCGACGTCCGCGCCGAGGTCGTGGTGGTATCCATCAACGACCAGCCGGTGAGCCTGCCGCTTCACTTCGAGTTGAGCGATCACCAAGGGCGCCCCGGTGGGCTCGGCGGGCCTTCTTGGACGGCGACGGTGGGCGTGCGGATGGGGCTGAACGAGGGTTTTTGAGCGGGGCGGAGCTCGCCGATCGCATCCGGTCGAGTCTACGCCGTTGACACCAACGGCAGCTGCCCGATACTCTCGGTGCAAAGCTGTCACTGACATCAGTCGTATACGGACGGGCCTGCTTGATGGCGAAAACGAAGAAAAAGCGGCGAACGACCTCCAATAAGCGCGGAGCGCGAAAGGGGCTTCGGCGAAGCAAGACCATCTCGTCGCGCAAATTATCGGCCGACGAGCAGCAAGAGGTCGAGCTCGTCATGGACGAGTTGGGCCACCTGCGGCCAAAAAACCGCGAGGATTGCCGCACCGCCGATCGGCCGTGCCCGTTCGTGTCGTGCAAGCATCACCTGTACCTGGACGTCAATCCGCGCACCGGCTCCATCAAGCTGAACTTTCCGGACCTCGAGGTCTGGGAGCTCACCGAGACCTGCGCGCTCGATGTCGCCGAGCGCGGCGGCATGACCCTCGAAGAGGTCGGCGAGCTGATGAACCTGACCCGCGAGCGCATCCGCCAGGTCGAGGCGGTCGGCCTCGACAAGCTGCGCGAAAACTACGAAGAGTAGCCGCGACAGCGCCCAGAGCGCACACAGAAGCCGCTGCTCAGCTCGTGAGCGGCGGCTTTTTTATTTCCGGCTTCGATATGATTCGCGCCTGCCAATCTGGTAGCCTGTCAGCGTGATAATCCATAACGAATGAATCTGGGGCCAATGATGCCACGCCAAGCCACGCTCGGAACGATCGCGCTGAGCCTATGCACCTTGCTCGCCACGCTCAGCCTGCCGTCTGAAGCCGATGCTTGCAGCGCGCTCCCGTGCGATCGGGGCTTCTTTGACTATGACCAGAAAATGGTCCCCGCCGAACTCGACGCCTTTGTGTGGCATCCGGGCGATCATTACCTCTTCGAAGGCGAGATCACCGAGAACGATGTGGTGCTCGAGGACCTCCAAACCGGCGCCGAGGTTCCCGTCGAACTCGACACGAACCCGTCCAGCCATATCGGCTATCTCGTGCGTCTCCAGGCTCCGCTGTCGCCAGGCACGGCCTACCGATTTTCGGGCCTGGATTTGTGCGAGCGCGACGAAGACGCGCCCCGAGACACCTGGCGAAGCGAGACGGTCTTCGCGACGGCCTGCGAGCCCCAGACGCTCCCCACCAAACTCGGCGAGCTTCGCACGGGCCCAAATTTTACTGGGAGTCTGAGCGTCGCCACATCCGACGGCTCGTGTGCGGCGACTCTCGATACGAGTCAGATGCGTATCTGGCTCGACCCCGACGACGAAGCGCTTCGGTGGATGCCGGTGATGCACTTTTATACGAAGATCGACGACCACGACTGGTTTCCGAGCCACCATATTACGGACCCGCGGAGCCCCCGAGGCGAGTCGTGGCAGGGACGCGGGCGTGATCTTTTATACGCGCTGTGCGAGGAGCCCGACGGCTCCATCGACTACCAGCTTACGACCGATCGATCCCACCAGGTGAGCATGCTCGCGCGCATCCCCGGCACCGATTTCGAGATGCAGACCGAGCCCATCGAGGTCACCCTCGACTGCGGCGCGCCCCCCGCCGAGCAGGCCGATGAGGGATATCCCTTCCCCGAATACGATGGGTGGCCCGAGCAAGGCTGCGACGTCTCGCTCGAGGCCGAGCAGAACTCCGACGATGTGGGTATCCCGGACGCGGGCGATTCGACCGACGCTGGCGATTCCGGCGACATTCACACCCATGGTGATACGGGAGATCAGCACGATGCCGGCGATCTCGGGGACACCCACGGAGGTGGGCCGATCGACGGGGTGCTCCACGACGGAGAAAAGGAAGGCTGCGCCGGCGGCACCTTCTATTGCACCGCCGGCGGCGAGCCCGATCCCTCGGGCGCAGCCTACCTGCTGCTGGTGGCGTTCGGGCTGGTCGTTATTCGCCGACGCTGAAGCCTTGCCACGTCTGATTTCTCCTGTTAGTGACAGCCCCAACGAGGCGGCCGTCGGCGCAGCTCATTGCTTGCGCTAGAGGCTTCCATGTGCAGATTTGCCGGGGCGTTTGTTGCCTATGGCGTGCTCTTCTCTTTTTTGCGAGGCCGAGGAGGGCAGACCAAGGGCTACAAACCACGTTGCAAACCCCCAAGAGGACATTTCTGCCATGGCTGATAGGTACGCGCTCATTAGTGTGTCGGACAAATCCGGCATCGTCCCATTCGCCCAAAAGCTCGTCGAGGCCGGCTACGGCATCATCTCGACCGGCGGCACCGCCAATCGGCTCGAGGACGGCGGCGTCGAAGTCGCACGAGTCGCCGAGTTGACCGGCTTTCCGGAGATCCTCGACGGCCGCGTCAAGACGCTGCATCCCATGATTCACGGCGGGCTTCTGGCTCGACGCGACGTCGACGAGCACGTCGAAACGCTCGACGTCCACGATATCCCCGACATTCGCATCGTTGCGGTCAACCTCTATCCGTTCCGCAAGACGATCGCCCAGGAAGAGACCACCTTCGAGGACGCCATCGAGAATATCGATATCGGCGGCCCGACGCTGCTGCGGGCGTCCGCCAAGAACCACGAGTCGGTCACGGTGGTCGTCGACAGCGCCGACTACGGTCGAGTCGCCGACGCGGCCGCCAACGAGGCGCTCGACCTCGAGCTTCGTCGCGAATTGGCCCTGAAGGCCTTCCAGCACACATCTACCTATGATTCGGCGATCGTCGACTACCTCGAGGGCGAGCTCGAGTCGGGGGCATCAGCAGAGGCAGAGGGCCTGCCGGGGCATATGGACATTGACCTGCACAAAAACCAGGAGCTTCGCTACGGCGAGAATCCCCATCAAAAGGGTGCGCTGTATACCCGCGAGGGCGACCGGGACTTCGGCGGCCTGGAGAAGCTGCACGGAAAGGCGCTCAGCTATAATAATATCGTCGATCTGGACGCCGCCCTCGATCTGGTCGGCGAGTTCAGGGACGCCGCCTGCGCGATCATCAAGCATACCAACCCGGCCGGCTGCGCGCTCGGCTCCGACCTGGAAGATGCCTACGACCGGGCGCTGGCCTGCGACCCGATGAGTTCCTTTGGCGGCATCGTTGCGGTGAACCGCGGCGTCGACGCCTCGCTGGCCGAGAAGCTCAACGACCACTTCTTCGAGATCGTCGCTGCGCCCGAATTCGACGAGGCGGCGCTCGAGGTGCTCACCCAGAAGAAGAATCTGCGTTTGATGCGCGTGCCGGAAGACCTCGTCGGTCCCGAGCACGTCATTCGCGCGACCTCGCTGGGCTACCTCGTCCAGCAGGTCGACCCGCGCATCGACCGCGACTTCGGCGTGCTGGACGTGCCCACCGAGCGCCAGCCGAGCGTCGAGGAACTCGCCGCGCTCGAATTCGTCTGGCAGGTCTGCAAGCACGTCAAATCCAACGCCATCGTCATCGGCGACGGCACGCGCACCCTCGGCGTGGGCGCCGGGCAGATGAGCCGGGTCGACGCGGTCAAAATCGCCGTCGACAAGGCCCGCGAGGCGCTCGACGGCGCCGTTTTGGCCAGTGACGCGTTCTTTCCGTTCCGCGACGGCGTCGACGCCGCCGCCGAGGCCGGCGTGCGCGCCATCGTCCAGCCGGGCGGCTCGCGTCGCGACCAGGAGGTCATCGACGCCTGTGACGAGCACGGCATCGCCATGGTCATGACCGGAAACCGCCACTTCCGCCATTGAGCTTTGCTGAACCGGTTCTGCTGAAACAAGAGGAGATGAGATGGCACAGCGTACTTTCTTAGTCATCGGATCGGGCGGCCGCGAGCACGCGCTCGCCTGGAAGCTCAGCCAGGGCCCGGGCGAGCCGATCGTCCACGTGGCCCCGGGAAGCGACGGCATCGCCGCCGATGAGGCGATTCGCGGCGAGTGCGTCGACATCGGCGTCGACGACTTCGAGGCGCTGGCCAGCTTCGTCGAGGAGCGCGACGTCGACCTCACCGTCGTCGGGCCCGAGGCGCCGCTTTGCGCCGGGCTGGCGGACTTCTTCGCCGAGCGCGGCCTGGCCGTCTTCGGGCCCAAAAAGGCCGCCGCCGAGCTCGAGGGCAGCAAGTCGTTCGCCAAGGAGATCATGGTCGCAGCCGGCGTGCCCACTGCGGGCTACGACGCCTTCGACGACCTCGACAGCGCGCTCGAGCATGTGCGCGAGGCCGACCACCCGGTGGTCATCAAGGCCGACGGGCTCGCCGCCGGAAAGGGCGTGGTCATCTCCGAGGACGTGGACACCAGCGTCGAGACGCTCGAGAGCTATATGGCCGAGGAGGCCTTCGGTGAGGCGTCGCAGCGCGTGGTCATCGAGGAGTTCCTCGAGGGCACCGAGTTGTCGTTTATGGTGGTGACCGACGGCGACCAGATCGTGGCGCTGTCGACCAGCCAAGATCATAAGCGAGCAGGGGAGGGCGACACCGGCCCGAATACCGGCGGCATGGGCGCCTTTACCCCGTCGCATCTGGCGACCGAGGAGCTCGAATCACGCCTCGTCGCCGAGGTCATCGAGCCGACTCTGGCCGAGCTCGAGCGCCGCGGTATCGGCTATCGCGGCTTTCTGTACGCCGGCTTGATGTTCACCGACACCGGCCCCAAGGTGCTCGAATTCAATTGTCGGATGGGAGACCCCGAGACTCAGCCCCTGCTCTTTGCCATGGAGGCCGATCTGGGCGAGGTGCTGCTCCGCGCGGCCACAGGCGAGCTTAGCGGCGACGAGTCGCTGAAGTCCGAGCAACACGCGTTCTGCGTCGTGCTCGCCTCGAAGGGCTACCCGGGACCGCGCGAGACCGGCTTTGTGATCCACGGCCTCGATGAGGCCGCCGAGGTCCCCGAGACGAAGGTCTTTCACGCGGGAACCGAGCTCGACGCCGACGGCAACTTCCGCAACACCGGCGGACGCGTGCTCGGCGTCACCGCCCGTGCAGCCACCCGCGTGGATGCCCGCAAGCGCGTCTATGAGGCCGTCGACCAGATTAGCTGGGAAGGCATGCAATACCGGAGCGACATCGGCGCAAACAACTAAAAGCTATTCTAAACGCAGAGAGCGCGGAGGACGCAGAGGAAAATAAATATAACCTCCGCGCTCTCCGCGCTCTCTGCGTTGATAATGCCGTTCGTTTTTAATCTTTTCCGAATAGCTTCTTGATGAAGCCGCCTTTTTTCTTCTTCTTGCCCTCGTTGTCGCCGATGTCGAACATCGGGTCGTTGGACGGCGGGGGGGGCAGGTCGTCGTCTTCGCCGAGGAGTTCGTCGAGGATGTCGCCCTGGTCGTCCTTTTCTTGGCTCTCGCGTTTTTTGTCGATGTCCTGCTGAGCGCTGGCGAGCAGCGATTCGAGGCTCTCCTCTTCGTCCTCTTCGACCGGCTCCGGGGCGCGTTCGTCATCGTCGACGCCGCCCAGGGACAGCTCGAGATCTGCTTCCTCGTCGTCATCGAGTGAGCCCAGTGCGCTCATCAGATCTTCTGAGGGCGCCGAACTCTCCTGCGACAGTCCGGCGGCAGCCGGCTGCGAAGTAGGAGGAGCTGCGGGCGGAGGAGTCTTTGCCGACGAAGCAGCCGCCGGTTCGTCGTCCTCTTCGGACAGGATTTCGGAGGTGTTCAGCTCGACCACCGAGGATTCCTCATCCTCGGCCGCTTCGATATTCTCGGGCTCATTGTCGAGATCGCTCTCTTCTTCGAGCACCAACTCTTCGTCGAAGTCGCTGTCTTCCTCGAGCATGGGCTCTTCGTCGAGTTCGACTTCTTCGTCGAGATCGAAGGTCTCGTCGGGCTGCAGAGCGGGCTCGCTTTCTTCCTCGAGGTCCTCGTCATCGAGTTCGACTTCTTCGTCGAGATCGAAGGTTTCGTCGACCGCCGGCTCGGCGCCGACGGTTTCACCGACCTCATCGCCGCCATCAAAGAGCGCGTCGGCTTGCGGCTCGGCTTCGCCGTCGCCGAACATGCCGCCGGCGTCGTCGCCGCCACCGCCGAACATATCGCCGTCGCCGAACATGCCGCCGTCAGCGTCGCCGCCTCCGCCACCACCAAAGATGCCGTCGAACATCTGGTCGACGTCATCCTCGTCGCCACCGAAATCGAAATCAGCGAAGTCGCCCATCTCGTCGTCAGATGCCTCGTCGAAAGCCATGATCTGGAGCCCGGCCTCCGTGCGTCCCAGCTCGCGCGGGCCGGCGTTGGCCGGGGCTTCGGGCTCGGCCTCGTGCGGGGCGGCGTCCTGCGCGTCACTTTTCGGGGCCTCTGGGGAGGGCGGGGCGTCGGCTTGTGATGCTTCACTGAAGACGTCTTCGCCGGATGCTCCCGCCGCGGCGCCGAGATCTTCGGGCTCCGACTCCTCTGTCACCGCGGGCTCGGGCTCCAAAAACAAATCATCGTTGGGATCTGCCTCGGCCTCGCCCGGATCGAATTCGCTGGTCAACTGGTCGCCGCTGGTGTCGTGCTCGCGCGTGCTAGCGTCGTCGGCCTGCGGGGGCTGCTCATCGGCCTCGCTCGGAGCGCGTAGCTCTTCGGAGTCGGGCGCCAGACCACCTGTGTCGGTGTCGTCCTTGCGGGCCAGCGCCGCATCCACGACCTTCTTGGTGTCGCGGCTGAGCTTGGTGAACTTGACCAGCATACCTACAGGCGAGTTGTCATCGCTGTCGGCGCCCTGGATCTGGCGCACGACTCCCTCGCCGAGCATGGCGGTCGTGCCATCCTTGAGCAGGAATTGGAAGCGAATTGTGGTGCCCACCGGCTTGAGCTTCGACGGGGACATGGGGATAAACATGCCGCCGGCCGAGATAAACCGGGAGTAGCTGTCGATGAATGCGTCGAGCGACTCATAACGAAGCCGCGCGCGTATTGCCGAGAAATTCGGGTCAGTCACAGAAGGGGTCCTCGAATTTCAGTGTTTCTGGGATAATAGCCAACTAATCCGCCGGGTTCGAGCGGGCGGTTTAGTATCGGTAGAATAGGCCAGCGGTAAGCCCCTGCACAAGCTCGAAGGCTCCGGCTTCGACAAAGTCGGCCTCACCCTCGCCTTGGAACAGCGTACGCTGGAGTCGGAAGTCGTAGCCGAGCACCAGCCCGATTTCCTCGGTGGCCTGATAGGTCCCCCCCAATCGAGCACCAAACCCAAAGGTTTGCGACGACTCGCCAAAGAGCTCCTCGCCGTTTCCATACACGCCGATGGGCATGACCTCGGCGGCGGCGCGAACCTCGAAATTATCGGTAAACGCCGGCCTGTTGACCCGGACGCCGAGCACCATTGATGTGTGGCTGGTCGACGGAAGCGACGGGTTCTCGTCGACAGTATAATTGCCGTGGCGCACGCCCACGCCCAGCGACATCTTCGCCTCGTTGGAGTCCTTGAGCGCGACGGCATCGCCGAGCATATACAGCACCCCGCCTTCTATTTCCATATGGCTGATGGCGGCGGTGTCCCCGGTTTCGTTGTCCACGACCACGGAGTCAAAGCCCTGGGTATAATCGCCATAAAAGCCCACGTGGGCCATCTCCACATCCGAAGCGCCCAACGGGAACGCCTCGACGCTCAACGCGAAGCCCGGATAGAACACCGAGCCGTACGATAGCAGGGCTTTCTCGCTGCCTCCCTCGAGGCGCTCGCCGCCGACTTGGAAGGAGCGCTGCAGCAAGCTGAAGCGGCCCATCACGGTGAGCCAATCACGGCTCATCTTCTCCTGGGCGGCCGACTTTTCGGCGGCGGCTTTCTTTCTGAGCTCGTTCGGATCGTCATCGGGTTCGTCGAGTTGCGTCACCTTGGGCTTGGGCTTTTCTTCCTCTTCGGTGCCCTTTTCTTTGGCCAAGAATTCGCGAATCTCCTGGCGAATCATGCGCGCACCGGCCGACGAGATTCCCTCCTCGGCGTTGCGGTCGACCGGGAAGCTATGAACTTCGCTGCCCTCATTGCCGACGATGCGCGCCTTATAGCTGCTGTCGTCGACGCCGGCCATATACAGGATATAGTCGAGTTCGGCGCCGTCCATCAGCCACTTGATATCGTCGGGCCGCTTCATGATGCCCTTGGGCTTGAAGCCGCGCGCCTGGATCTGCTCGAGGAACCACTGCTGGTCCTCGAGTTCGATATCGTCGAGCTGATTGAGCGCTGCGAAGAGCCTGTCCGTTCCGCCACCGGGCACGTCGAGCACGGCGATTTTGGTGGTGTCGCTCTGCGCGTGTGCGCTCTGTGGGGCAAGCCCCACCCATGCGACCATCAGCACGGCAAGCGCCGCAAAAAAGCTCTTATCTAGAGTCGGTGTCTTCATGTGTCTCTGCCAGATTCTAAAACCGTTCGATATCGAATTCATCTAGATCGAAGTCGTCCTCGCCACTGCTATCGCCCGAGCCAGCGGCGGTGGTCGCTTCGAAGTTCTTCCAATTAGCGTCGTTGCTCGTCGAGCCGACGCCGCTGACGCGCAGCGCGAAGTCGTCGGGGTTGGTCGACTGTGCGAGCGCTTCGTCGTAGGTGATCAGGCCATTTTGGAGCAGGTTCATCAGCGATTGGTCGAAGGTCTGCATCCCGTAGGAGTCGACGCCTTTGCTGATCTGCTCGGTGATCGAGCGTGCCGTGGCCTTGTCGAGGATCATCTCTTGGATGCGGGCGGTCGCCAACATGACCTCGACGGCCGGCACGCGCCCCTTGCCGTCGGCGCGGGGCACCAGGCGCTGGGAGATGACCCCTTTGAAGAGGTTGGCGAATTGGTAGCGTGCCTGATCGCGCCGGTGGGGCGGGAAAGCGGTCACGATCCGGTTGACCGACTCGGCGGCGTCGACCGTGTGCAGCGTCGACAACACCAAGTGGCCGGTCTCGGCGGCGGTCATCGCAATCTCGATGGTCTCCACGTCGCGCATCTCACCGATCATGATGACGTCGGGATCTTGGCGCAGCGCGGCGCGCACCGCGCGCTTGAAGCCGCGGGTATCGTTGCCGACCTCACGCTGATTGATGATGCTCTTCTTGTCGCGGATCAGATATTCGATCGGATCCTCGATGGTCACGATATGGTCGGTGCGCACGCGGTTGATGTGGTCGAGGATGCTGGCCAGCGTCGTCGACTTACCGCTGCCCGTGGCACCGGTCACCAGCACCAGCCCGCGCCGCTCCTGAGCGATCTCTTGGATCACCGCCGGCAAGCTCAACTCGTCGGGGGTGAGCACCTTGAAGGGGATGACTCGGAAGACCATCCCGATCGAGCCGCGCTGCTGGAAGATATTCACCCGGAAGCGGCCCACGCCGGGCACGCCGTGGGACATATCCAGGTCGAGGGTCTCCTCGAACTCATCCTTTTGATATTTGGACATGATCGAGGCGGCCATCTTACCGATGTCCTCGGGGCTCAGCCGCTTGGCGTTGCGCAGCGGCACCAGCGAGCCGTCGACCCTGAAGATTGGGGGCAGGCCCGCCTTGATGTGGATATCACTGGCGTTGCCCTTGACCGCGATCTGCAGGATTTTTGGCAGCTCGTATTCTTCTGGCATGGTCCCTCTCGAGCGGTGTGGCACGCGGGCGTTGATGCAGTTTGGTTGCATCGGCGAGATTATCACCTCGATGTGGGGTTGTCACGGAAGTAGGCTTGGGTACTGCGGGCTTGGGGCTTGGGGCTTGGGGCTTGGGTACTGCGGGCTTGGGTACTGCGGGCTTGGGGCTTGGGT
>CAYLTX010000029.1:0-20023 GCA_964386725.1 uncultured Bradymonadales bacterium
GCAAAATGGCCCGAATCGTTGCGTACTTTTTTCAGATTTCTGGTCTCGGTGGCGCCAAACGAGAGAGCGGGATCGTGCTCAGAGTCGCATGAGGAGTGGTTAACATCGTCCCTGGGACCTCTTTGGAGAATTTTTTGGGGGCAGTATGATAGTCGGCGGATTCCGTCGGGTGACGTTCGGTAAGATATGTGGAGTTTTATGTGTATTTGGAGTTCGACCACGGGCCGAAGTTAGTTGTCATTTGGGAGGTGTTGCGTTAGGTATGCGCCCGAGTACTGAGTTTTTCAGCTTTCTCACTTGCGCATAGCCGAATCACGGAGCCTCCGATGATCTCCCGGTATACCCGCCCGCAACTCGCCGAACTCTGGTCCGAAGAAAATAAGTACAAAATCTGGTTCGATGTCGAATTGGCCGCCGTGGAAGGCTGGGCCGAGGAGGGCGTGGTGCCCCAAGAAGCCGCCGACCACATCCGCGACAACGCGGTCGTCGACGTCGAGCGGGCCCAGGAGATCGAGAAGATCACCCGCCACGACATCGCCGCCTTCGTTCAGAGCCTCGAAGAGCAGGTCGGCGAGGAGTACGGCCGGTGGATTCACTTCGGGCTGACCAGCTCGGACGTGCTCGACACCACGCTGGCCATTCAGCTGCGCACCGCCGCCGATATGTTGCTCGAGGATATCGACCAGATGCTCGAGGTCATCGAGCGGCGCGCCCGAGAGCACAAGATGACCGCCAAGATCGGTCGCAGCCACGGTATCCACGCCGAGCCGACCACCTTCGGCCATACGCTGGCTATCTGGTACGACGAGATGCGCAGAAATCGCCGGCGCCTCAAGCAGGCCCGCGAGACGGTGTCGTTTGGCAAGGTCTCCGGAGCCGTCGGCACCTTTGCCAACGTGCCGCCGACCGTCGAGGCCTATGTCTGTGATAAGCTCGACCTCCAGCCGGCGCCGGCCTCCAGCCAGGTTGTCCAGCGCGACCGCCACGCCGAATTCATGTCGGCACTCGGGCTCGTCGCCACGAGTTTGGAGAAGTTCGCCGTCGAAATCCGCCACATGCAGCGCACCGAACTGCGTGAGGCTGAAGAGAAGTTTCGAAAGGGTCAAAAAGGCTCGAGTTCGATGCCCCATAAGCGCAATCCGGTACTCAGTGAGAATGTTACCGGTTTGGCGAGGACGATTCGGGGTTATATTGTGCCAGCGCTCGAAAATGTGGCTCTGTGGCACGAGCGTGATATCAGTCATTCGTCGGTCGAGCGCATGATCGGGCCGGACGCCACGGGTCTGTTGGACTTCGCGCTGGTGCGCATGACCAAGGTGCTCGATGAGTTGGTCGTATATCCTGATAATATGCGTGCCAACCTCGAACAGACCCGCGGGCTGCCGTTTAGCCAGCGGGTACTCCTGGCGCTCATCCGTGAGGGGCTGTCGCGAAACGAGGCTTATTCCCGCGTCCAGAAGAGGGCGATGGAAGCCTGGGAACAAGAGAAGGACTTCGAGGCGCTGGTCCGCGCCGACGAGGCCATCACCGAATATCTCAGCGATGACGATCTGGACGAATGTTTCGACCTCGAGCGCGCGCTCCAGCACATCGACACGATTTTCGAGCGGGTGTTCGAAGGGTGATTGAGGGCGGTTGAGAGTAAATTAAGGGTGACTAAGCATATTGAGGAGCAACCATGAAACACTTTGACGTCGCATACGAAGGAAAGGCCAAACAGCTCGTTTTGCTCGACGACGACCGCGACCATTATATCCAGCGTTTCAAAAACGACGCGACGGCCTTCAACGGCGAGAAGTTTGCCCAATTCGAGGGCAAAGGTGCGCTCAATAACGCCATCGCGTCGTTTTTATTCGAGCGATTGGAAGAGGCCGGCGTCGTCACACATTATATCGAGCGACGAAGCCTGACCGATATGCTCATCCGCAAGTTGGAGATCGTGCCGCTGGAAGTGGTGGTGCGAAATTTCGTGGCCGGAAGCCTGGGCAGGCGCACCGGTCTCAAAGAAGGCAGTGCGGTGAACCCGCCGATCGTCGAGACCTATTATAAAAAGGACGAGCTCGGGGATCCCATCTTGGCCGACGCCCACGTGAAGTTTTTGGACCTGGTCGACGACGAGGACCTCCAGACGCTCAAAGATGCAGCGCTGCGGGTCAACGACGTGCTCCAGCCCATCTTCGAGCGTGCCGGTATTCGATTGGTCGATTTCAAGCTCGAGTTTGGGTTTAATCCCGCCGGCGAGATCATTCTGGGCGACGAGATCAGCCCGGACACCAGCCGGCTGTGGGATATGGAGTCTGGAGACAGCTTGGATAAGGATGTCTTTCGCTACGACAAAGGCGACCTCATCGAGGCTTACGAAGAAGTAGCCGAACGCCTCGGCATCGAAGTCGAAGGTTGAGCGCACGTATTTAGGAGTAAAACATGCCGCGCGCACGTATTTTGATTCAGAATAAGCCGGGTGTCTTCGATCCCGAGGGAAAGGTCGTCCACAGTGGCCTCGAGCGTCTGGGACACGACCAGGTCGACGAGGTTCGCGTCGGTAAGGTCATCGATCTGCACTTCGAGTCGGGAACACACGAGGAAATCGCCGAGCGCATCGATCAGATGTGCAGCGATTTCCTCGTCAACCCGGTCATCGAGGATTACACCGTCGAGTTTCTCGACGAGTAATCCCCAAGCCCCAAACCCCAAGTGCCATCATGAAGTTTGCCGTCGTCGTCTTTCCCGGCTCCAATTGTGACCGGGATTGCTTTCACGTTGTCTCCCGGGTGCTCGACGCCCCGGTCGAGTTCGTCTGGCATCGCGACACCGACTTGCGCGGTGCCGATTGCGTCATTTTGCCGGGGGGCTTCTCCTACGGCGACTATCTGCGCACCGGCTCCATCGCCAAGATGAGCCCGGTGATGAACGCGGTGGCCGACTTCGCCGAGCAGGGCGGGCCGGTGCTCGGCATCTGCAACGGCTTCCAGGTGCTCCTGGAGACCGGACTCCTCCCGGGAGCGATGCTTCGCAACACCTCGCTCAACTTCATCTGCAAAGACGTCCACCTTCGCTGCGCAACCACGCGCACGCCGTTCTCGTCGCGCCTGGCCAAAGACCAGGTCATCGAGCTTCCCATCGCGCACGCCGAGGGCAATTATTTCATCGACGAAGCCGGCCTCGCCGAGCTTCGCAAAAACGACCAGATCGTCTTCGAGTATAGCTCGGCAGACGGCGAGGTCGCCGAGGCGTACAACCCGAACGGCAGCGTGGTCAATATCGCCGGCATCTGTAACCGAGCCGGCAACGTGGTCGGCATGATGCCGCATCCCGAGCGGGCTGCGGAGGCTGTGCTTGGCGGTGTTGCAGGGTTGGAGTTGTTTCGCGGTGTAGTTGACGCAGCGGCACCGTGACGACGGAGCATTTGTGAGCGATGACCCTTCCGAGGGTGCGCTTCGTCTCAGCGCCTGATGGCGCTTCGACTGTGCTTACCCCCGGTTACGGTTCGACTATGTGGTCATTTGAGCGTAGGACCATCCCGTAGCCGGGGGTAAGACTGGCGCTTTTTTGCCAGTCGCACCCTCGGAGAGGCGCCCCGATTCCTGAAGGACTACATCAAAGATGGATATCACCGAAAAACGAGAATTCGCCAAGGCCAACGGCCTCTCCGATGCCGAGTTCGACAAGGCGCTCGAGATTTTGGGCCGTGAGCCGACGCTGGCCGAGGTCGGGGTGATCAGCGCGATGTGGAGCGAGCATTGCTCCTATAAGAGCTCGCGCGTGCACCTGGCCCGACTGCCCACCGAAGGCGAGCAGGTCGTCGAAGGCCCCGGCGAGAACGCCGGCGCGGTGGATATTGGCGGCGGCCTGGCGGCGGTCTTCAAGATGGAGAGTCACAACCACCCCAGCTATATCGAGCCCTATCAGGGCGCGGCGACCGGCGTGGGCGGGATCCTACGCGACGTCTTCACCATGGGCGCGCGGCCGATCGGCAATATGAATAGCCTGCGCTTCGGCGCGATCGACCACGAGAAGACCCCGCACCTCTATCACGGTGTGGTCTCGGGCATCGCCGGCTACGGAAATTGTGTGGGCGTGCCGACTGTGGGCGGCGAGATCTATTTCGATCCCTCCTACAACGACAATATCCTCGTCAACGTCTTCAACGTGGGCGTGTGCAAAAAAGACGAGATCTTCAAGGGCATCGCAGCCGGCGTAGGCAATCCGATCTTTTATGTGGGCTCGGGCACCGGCCGAGACGGCATTCAAGGTGCCACGATGGCTAGCCAGGAGTTCACCGAGGAGAGCGAGGACCAGCGCCCGACCGTACAGGTGGGTGACCCCTTCCGCGAGAAGCTGCTCTTAGAGGCCTGCCAGGAGCTGATGAAGACCGACGCCATCGTCGGTATCCAGGATATGGGCGCCGCCGGGCTTACGAGCTCGTCGGTGGAGATGGCCGACCGCGCCAATAACGGCGTGCGCATCGACGCCGACAAGATTCCGGCGCGTGAAGAGGACATGAGCGCCTACGAATTCCTGCTCAGCGAGAGCCAGGAGCGTATGCTCATCGTCATCGAGCAGGGCAAAGAGGACCAGGTCGCCGATATCTTCGACCGCTGGGAGCTCGAGTGGGCTCAGATCGGCGAGGTCACTGAGGGCGACAGCTTCGAGGTCTGGCAGCACGGAGAGAAGGTCGTCGACATTCCGGTGTCGATCTTGACCTCGGCGGCGCCCAAATACGACCGGCCGCAGAAGCGCCCGGCGTATATGGACGAGCTCGAGGCCACCGAGCTCCCGGCGCCCGCCGACCTCGGCGAGGCATTCGCGGATCTGATGGGCAGCCCCAACATCTGCTCGCGGCGCAATGTCTACGAGCAGTTCGACCATATGGTCGGCGTGGGCACGGTCGTGCGGCCGGGCGACGGAGACGCCGCCGTGTTGCGCGTGCCCGGCAGCGAGCAATCGCTGGCGATCGCCGTCGATTGCAATAGTCGGTTTTGCTACCTCGACGCCTACGAGGGCGCCAAGCTGGCGATCGCCGAATGTGCCCGGAACCTGACCTGTGTGGGCGCCAAGCCGCTGGGAACCACCGACTGCATGAATTTTGGCAATCCCGAAAACCCCGAGATTATGTGGCAATTCGCCCGCGCGGTCGACGGCATTGCCGAGGCCTGCGAGGCCTTCAATGCCCCGATCGTCAGCGGCAATGTGAGCCTGTACAACGCCTCGAACGAGGTCGACATCTACCCGACACCGTCGGTCGCCATGGTCGGCGGCTTCGACCAGCCGCTGTCGGGCGATAAGCGCCAGTCCGGCGGTTATACCACCATGGACTTCAAGCGCTCCGGTGATCGCGTTGTCTTGCTCGGCGAGACCCATCCGAGTGATATCGGCGGCTCGGAGTATCTGTGGGGCACAACCGGCGAGATCGGTGACCGCCCGCCGAAGATCGACCTCGACCGTGAGGTCGGCGTCCAAAGGCTCGCCCGAACGCTCATCGCCGATGGACTCGCCCACAGCGCGCACGACTGCGCCGAGGGCGGTCTCGGTGTGGCGCTCGCGGAGAGCTGCATCAAGGCGGACTTCCCGGATGCCGGCGTACGCCTCGAGTTGGACGCACCCGAGCGGGCCGACCTGCTTCTCTTCTCCGAGAGTCCTTCTCGCATCGTCGTCAGCGTCTCGGCCGACGAAGTCGACGGCGTGCTCGCCCGGGCCGAGGAGGCCGGCGTTGCCGCCGAGGATATTGGCCAGGTGACCGATCACGGCCAATTCAGCTGGGCCGAGGTGGTCGAGATCCCGATGGCCACGCTGCGCGAGCGCTGGGAGACCGGCCTCGACGTGCTCGACGACTGATTAAGCGCGCGCCGTCTCGTCGGCGTGGATGGCTTCGACTTTCGAGGGCGAAACTCCTACAATCTGTTCCGCGGCGCGCAGCCGCAATTGGACTCGAGGGAACCGCGGGACAGCGCATGATCAAACGACGGCTTCATCATCTCCTGATCTTCGGACTTGCCCTCTGCCTATTATGGCTGAGCGGCTGTGATGCTCCCCCTCCCGAAGGCTGGGATAATAACTCCGGCGTTGACGCCGGCGCCGACGTCCCGGTCGAACACCCCACCCTGACGGTGGCCACCTACAACGTCTATCTTCTCTTCGATACCGTCTGCGATTCGGGCCAATGCGACTCGGGCGACTTCGAGAGAGAACCCACCGAAGCCGAATACCAGGCCCGCATCGAGCAAGTCGCCGATGCTATTCGAGGGCTCGAGGCCGACGTCGTGCTGCTGCAGGAGATCGAGAAAGAAGAGGTGCTCTTCGATCTTCAAGAGGCGCTCGACGGCGCCTATCCAGTGGCCGTACATGGTGAATTGGATTGGGAACAACCCGGATCCGTCGACACCGCGGTGCTTGCCACTGGAGAGTTGATCAACTCGCGCGGCTATAGCGATCGCAGGTTGACCCGTCCCAATGGGACTCGCACATGGTTTGCCCGCGAGTTTTTGCGCGTCGACCTCCAGATCAACGGCGAACGGACGATTGTCTTCACCGCCCACTTTGTCTCCAAGGCCAACGGCGATGATTCCGGCCGACGCCTGGCCGAAGCCCAGGAAGCTCGCGCGATCATCGACGAGGTCGCCGCTGCCAACGAGGATGCGTTGATCGTCTTTGGCGGAGATCTCAACGACACCCCCGACTCCGAGCCGCTGGCGGCGCTCACCGGAGACGATGGGCTGTACCGGGCTGGAGACACGCTGGCGACGGACGAATTCTACACCTACGTTTATCAGCAGCAGCGCCAGGCGATCGACCATCTATTGCTCGCGCCGACCTCCGGCGGGGGCTACGTCAGCGGCAGCGCACGCGCGGTCCACGACAACGACGACGGGTACGGCGGATCGGATCACGGCGCGGTCGTCGGGCAGTTCTTGTTGCGTTGATCAAACCGTGACCTCGCCGACTGCAAGTTGCTGCGTTGACAGGCTTGCGCCCCGGGCTTCTGCGACGCACAATGAGGCGTGCTTATTAATTCTTGTGATGAGAGTGTCATGACCAGACGATTGCTCTGCCTGTTGTTCGCCGTACTCGTTGTTGGCAGCGTCCAATTCGGTTGCTCGGGAAGCCCTGACAAGCCCGACGATGCTTTGACCGACGATGAAGCCCGGGCTCCCGCCTTCCTCGAGGACATCCCCTCGACTTCGCCGTACGTCTTCACCAGTCTCCGACCGTTCCCCATGGAGATTCTCGAGCCGTATTTGGAGATCTACGGTGAGATGTACGACTCGATGCACAAGCAATTGCAGCAGCAATATGGCGGCCAGTCGTATATGGAGCAGGCCACCGGCGAAGAAAAGTTCATGTACGCGCTCTTCGGCGAGTTGCGTAAGGCGACCACGATGGAGGGATATGAGGAGCTCGGCTTCTCGACGCGCCCTCAGGCGGCGATTTATGGCATCGGGTGGTTTCCGGTCATGCGGATCACGCTCGACGACGCCAAAGCCCTGGAGGGCACGCTGCAGCGGATCGAGGCCGAGGCCGGCCTCGAGGTGCGCATGCGCACCCTCGGTGAGCAGAGCTACCGCGAATATTCTCTCGACCCGAACCTCAAGCTCGCCGCCGCGGTCACCGATTCGGAGCTCATCGTCGGGTTCAGCCCGCCGGAGGCCTTCGACGAATTCGTCGCTTATATGCTCGGCGAGAAGAAGCCCGCCCGAAGCATGGCCGACGTCAACGTCATCCAAGACATTCAGGCGAAGTACGAGTTTTCTCCCTATGGGATCGGCTATGCCGACATCAACGGCATCGCATCGGTAGCCACCGGGGCGGCCCCCGGTGATGAGATCACCCGCGGGATGCTCGAGGCGGTCGACTATCAGGCCCCGCAAATGGAGGAGCAATGCCGCACTGAATTGATGTCGATCTTCGAGACGGTGCCGCGCGCAGTCTTCGGCTACACCACGCTGACCTCCGAGATGATGGAGATGAGCGCCGTGCTCGAGACCGATCACCCCTTCGCCCAAGAACTCGGGGACACGGCCGCGCCGATGCCTGCCTACGACAGCGCAATGGTCGAGGACTCGCTGGTGGCCGTGGGACTGGGGATCGACGTTCAGAAGTTGAGCGACTTCATCGGCACCCAGGCCGATCGCATCACCCGCCAGCCGTTCCAATGCCCGAACTTCCAGCAGATCAACGATACGGCCCAGCAAGCCAAGATGATGCGCTCGATGCTCCCTCCGTTCGTCACACAGATTCGCGGGGCGATGGCGATGGTCACCGGCGTGGATATCGCCCAACAGACCATGCAGCCGCAGAGCTTCGACGGTCTCGCGCTGGTCGAGACGGCGGATCCGCTGACGCTATTTAATCAGCTGCAGCAATTTGTGCCTCAGCTTCAAGGGGCGTCCGTGCAGGCCAACGGTGTGCCGGTCGCGCTCGACGGGCTCTCTCAATACGGCTGGCTGAAGGTGCCGCATGTGGCGATGGACGACGACACCCTGGCGATGTCCGCGGGTGTGGGTACCCAGGACGATATGGCCATCCTGCTCGAAGATCAGGCGGAGGCCTCGGGCGCCGAGAACAGCCCGCTGCTGCTCATCGCTTACGATTACGGCGAGCTGATGAGCCGCGTCTATGATTCGATGACCGGTGGTGGAGCCTACGGCCAGGCCCAACCGCTTGGAGGGAGCTTCGAAATCATGTCGAAGATGTTCGGCACCGTCGTCGCCGAGATCGACGCGTCCGATGACGGGATTATCCTTCGCTATCGCGCGCATATGTTTCCCGACGGAAGCGAAGGCGCGGACGCATCGCGTTGAGCCGTATTAAGAAGATGCGCCGATGGCGCTGATATTTTAGATGTTGTTTTGCCACGGGTTGGACACCGATGCCCCTCAAATTTTTGGTCGACGAGGAGGTGTTCGAGCGGGTCAGACGCCTCGAACTCCCCTTTAATCGCTACGGATTAGACCCGTACGGCATCTCGCAGGAGCACCTGGCCGAGTTCCACACTCTGCTGGCCTGGTTGTACCGCAGCTATTTTACGGTGCGCTCCCATGGGATCGAAAATATCCCCGAGGAGGGCAGGGCGATGGTGGTCGGGAATCATTCCGGCGGCGTCCCCGTCGACGGCGCGATGGTGCTGGCCTCGCTGTTTTTGGAGATGGAGCCGCCGCGGCTCGGCCAGGGGATGGTCGAGAAATTCGCCAATCGCCTGCCGATCATCAGCCACTGGTTTAGCCGGGTGGGCCAATTCACCGGCCTGCCCGAGCACGCCGAGCGCCTCCTGCGAGACGATCGCCTCTTGATGGTCTTCCCCGAGGGAGCCCGCGGCACCGCCAAGCTCTATAAGGACCGATACCAGCTCGTGCGATTTGGCACCGGCTTTATGCGCCTGGCGTTGGCGACGAATACGCCCATCGTGCCGTTTGCCTTCATCGGTGGCGAAGAGGCGCTGCCGACGATGTTGCACCTGAAGCGTATCGCCAAAGTGTTCGGGTTTCCTTATATCCCGATTCCTCCGTATCTGTTGCCGGTTCCCATGCCGGTTCATTGCGAGATTTACTACGGTGAGCCCATGGAGTTCGAGGGCGATGGCAGCGAGGCCGACCACGTCATCGACGGATATGTCCAGCAGGTCAGGGGCCGTATCGCCGCGCTCATCGAGCGCGGACGCGACGAGCGACGCTCGGTCTTTGGCGACGCGCCCAGCCCCCAGCTGACCTCCGACGACTTACAGGAAAACCAATGAAGGTTCTGATTACCGGTATTTCGGGAAAGCTCGGCCGTCTCGTGGCTGAACAATTGGTCGAGGAGGGCCACACGATCTTCGGTATCGACCGGCGCCCGTGGCCCGACGCCCCCGACGGTGTCGAGATGCATCGGGCCGATATTCGAAAGCGGCCGGCCGAGGATGTGTTCCGCACCGAAACACCCGACGCGCTCATCCACATGGCGACGGTGACCCACGTCACCGCCAGCGCCGAGGAGCGCTACCGGATCAACCTGCGTGGAACGCGCACCGTCTTCGACCACTGCCACAAATACGGCGTCGAGCACGCGATCTTCGTAGGGCGTCACACCTTCTATGGTGCCGCGCCCGACTCGCCGCTCTATCATACCGAGTCCGAGCCGCCGCTGGCGGTGTCGACCTTTCCGGAGCTCGCCGATCTGGTCGCCGCTGACCTTTTCGCCGGTTCGGCCTTGTGGCGCTACGAGGATATGACCACCACCGTGTTGCGGCTGAGTTATACGCTCGGCCCCTCCCAACGCGGTACGCTGGCCAATTACCTCAAGGGCCCGCGCGTGCCGTCGGTGCTCGGCTTCGACCCCCTCTACCAATTCATGCACGAGCAGGACGCGGCCAGCGCCATCTGTCAGTCGCTCTCCAACAGACTTCGCGGCGTCTTCAACGTGGCCGGCCCCCAGCCGGTGCCGCTGTCGCTGCTCATCAAGGTGACCGGTCGCACCCAAATCCCGGTGCCCGAGCCGCTGATGGGGCGCGTGCTCGGCAAGTTCGGCTTCCCGGCGCTCCCCAAGGGCTCGGTCAACCACCTCAAATACCCGATCGTCATCGACGATAGCGAATTTCGCCGGCGGACGGATTTTTCGCCCGCCTTCGATGAGATTCAGACGATGGAGGCGTTTCGGTGGGCGGCGTGAACCCCTCCGCCTCGCTTCGCTCGGCACCTCCCCATGGCGGCTGAACACCGCCATGGGGAGGAACTCGTGGCGCGATAGCGCATGGGTTGCTTCGCCTACCCAAACACCCACTCCGCCACCGCATCAGGCGCCTCGGTCAGCAGTAGATGCCCGGCACCCTCGATCTCCTCGACCACGGCTTCCGGCCAGACCTCGCTCCAAATATCGACCGACTCGCGAATCGCGTCGAAGGTGTGCTCGCCGTGGACGAGCTCGATCTGGCCGGGGAGATCGGCGAAGGATTCGGCCCGATCGATGCCGTCGAAGAGGTGGAGATATTTGAGCGGCACTTCCAGAGAGCCTTTGGCGAATGAGGCGGTCATATCGGTGTCGTCGCCGCGATGGCCGGCCAGCGCCGTGTTGGTGATAAAGCGGCCGATGGGATTGCCGAAGGCCGAATAATAAAAGAGGCGTCCGAGCACCGGCTTGACGAAGATGCGAAGGTATTCGGGCACGAAGGCAAACGGCTCGACGAAGATAAACCGCTCGGTGCGCTCGCCGAGGCGCCTGGCGACGAAGAGCGCGACGACGCCGCCGCTGCAACTTCCCACCAGCGACACCGGGGTGTCCGGGCCAATCTCCTCGTCGAGCGTGGACACTACCTGGGCGGCGATGGCCTCGAGGTTCCACCGGGTCGGCCCGGTGGACTGGCCGTAGCCGGGCAGGTCGAGGCTGATGAGCCGCGCGGTCGTCGGAACCCTGTCGGCGAGGGTCTCGAAGGTCTGATGGCTGCCATTCCAGCCGTGCAGGCCCACGAAGACATCGTCTCCATCGCCGTGGACGACGTTGGCGAGGCGCTCGGCGCCGAGCACCGTGTCTTGTCGAGGTTTCTCAGAAGGATTCATCGTAAGCCTGGGCGTGTACGACCGGGAAATGGACGTCGACGCGATTGGGGGCGGTCTGCGTCCTCAGAATGTTGTCAATGTGCCGCGCGTTGTCTCCCTGTGCAAGCCGTACGAAGCGCACCGAAGCCTTTAGGCTTGCGCATCGGCCGGGGCGCCGATAACTTTTATACGAGCGTGGCGACACACGCGCCGCGAGTTCGCTTTCGGGCAGTTTATCTTTCTTTATCACCCGGGCCCCCATGGCAGAGAACTCTCCAACTTCGGACCTCATCGATCTGGTCCATCACGAGCACGATCATCTCAACAAGCTCTTCGAGGACATCTCGGAGACGTTCGAGAAGATCGCTCGAGGTGAACTCGACGAGCCGCGCCGTAATGAGGTGCTCGATACGGCCGCCGACGATCTCAAGCTCGCTCTCGAAGAGATGCTCCATCACTTCAATCAGGAAGAAGAGGTCTTCTTCGTCGCGATCGAGCAGCGCTTCCCGGAACTCTCTGAGGACATCACCAAGTTGGCCAACGCCCACGAGTTGATGTGCGATCGCACTCGTTGGCTGCACCGCCAGCTGGGTAAATCGCGCGAGACGTTTGGCGAGCGCGCCGACGAGATCATGAAGGTCGTCAAGCAAATGCGCCAGCTGATCAAGCAGCATACGACGAACGAAAACCGCTTGTTTGACGCGGCTTTACAGCGCATGCCGTCCGAAGAGCGTGAGTCGCTACTCGAGGATATGCGTCGAATCTGACCGGGTTATCTACCCGAGCAAAGTCGCCTCGTGCTGCGGGGGAGCTGATCGAAGACATTTCTTGCCTTCTGGGCTGATTATGCGACCAATGGTGCCCCCGCTGCCAAGGTTCTCTAGACCGGTTGTGGCCGATGACTTCTAAAGTTCGATCAGACAACGCCGAGATCGTTTATGACGAGCCTTCGGCCGAAGACGCCCAGGCGATCGGAGAGCTATTCTACGAGGATATGCTCGATCTGGGCGTGGAGACCACCCGTGAGCAGATGAATCGGTTGGCCGCCCAGGTGATCGATGCCTGCAAAGGGGACCAGGCCGAGTGTATTTGTTGGGTGGCACGCCCCGGACAGGCCAACGCGCCGTGCGGAGTGGTCCTCGCTAACTTCAACTGGTCGCTCAAATTTGCCGGACGCGCTCTGTGGATCGAGGAGTTATACGTCACCTCCGAGTACCGACGTCGCGGCATTGGCCGGGCGCTGGTCGAACAGGTGCTCGATTTCGCCGAGGAGCGGGGCTTCAAAGGCGTCGATCTCGAAGCCTATCAAGGCAACACCCCCGCCTCTGTTCTGTACCGGACCATGGGTTTTCATCGCCTGGGCCGCGAGCGGTTCTACTACCGCTTCGGATCTCGGGAGTTCCTCTGACCGATTGCCGCAGCGCGCGGTGACGCACGAGCACTTCATGCATCGGATCCTCGCATATTTAACCGACGGTAGCACCATCAGCAGGTTGTCTGAATGGGTGGAGTCGGGGGGCTTCGACCTCCAGATCGTCGAGTGTTTTGAAGATGCCCTCGCCGCGTTTGCTGCTGGGACCTTCGACACATTCGTGGTCGACGAGGCCGCGCAGGCGCTCGAACAGCAGCGTCGCGAGGCGTTGTGGGAGGCGGTTAGCGCGGAGGCCCGCGTCTTCATCGTCGGTGAGGCTGACCTCCGTGAACTCGACGATGCGCAAAGGGTCGGTGATGTCGAGGGGTTTATTGAGGCTGTGGCGTCTGACTCGTTGACGTCTGACGCTCAGGCGTTCGACGCGATGACCGATCGGCCCGAGTCCGGCAAATATTTTGTCACCGATACCCAGGGAGGCCCCTGCCTCGGCGGCCCCGATAGTAGGGCGCACGTTCAGACTGATGGCCTCCACCGCGAAATATCCCACCTCGACGCCTCGCAGATGGGCGCGCCCTGGGTGCTGTATGTTGGGCCGGCCGACGCCTTTCGACGTTCACTCGTACAAGCTGCGCGCCGAGAGAATATCGAACTCTCGGTGGCCGACCACCCGCGCGAGTTGAATCTGTCGGAAGGGGAGGCGCCGCTCGACCTGGTCATCCTCGCCGTGGAAGATAATCTCGGCGAGCTGCGGCGTGCCATCCGTTACCTTCGCCGGCGCCAGCCGGAAAACTCCTTCGAGGTCCTGTTGCTCGGGGACGCGCAACAGCCGGTGACCGGGGGATTGGCCCGTAGCCTGGGCGCCGACGAAGTTATCGACCGGTCCGCTGATCCCATCGAGGTGTTACAGCGTGCCAGGGGCGAGCGCGCGACCGCCGATCGCGTAGGGATGCTGGTTTTTTCGTCGAACTCGGAGCGCTTTCCCCTCTTCGAGGCTGCGCTGGCTCGCGAGCCGGTCGACGTGATGTTCGCCTCGGAGATCGACAACGCCGAGGACGCCTTCGAGATGTGGTCGCCCCATCTCGTGCTCGTCGACCGCACCGAGACAGCCGAGAGCTCTCGGGCGTTGCTCGACCACCTCAGGCGCACAGCCCCCTTCGCTTCGACACGCTATGTCGGCATTGTCGGCCCCGACGATACGTTGGGAGGACGCGAGGAGTTCTTCGACGCGGTGCTCTCCGCGCCGCTTAGCTGGGCCGATATTCGGCGGGTCGTGCGCCGTCAGATCGCCCACGTCAGTTATGGAAAGATGCGCCTGGAGAGGGATTCCCTGACCGGTGTGCGCTCCACACTCGTGCTCGCCGAGCACCTGCAAACCTGTCTCGATGAGGCTCACCAACACGGCGACTCGGTGATGCTCACCGGTTTGGATGTCGACGGGCTGGAAGAGCTCAACGCCCGTTATGGCCGCGCGGTCGGCGACGCGGTGCTGCGCTCGCTGGCCGACTCGCTGTACCTGGCCGCCGAGTCGCGTGAGAACATCTACCGCACCCCGGCCGACGAGTTCTTCGTGCTCCAGCGCGTCGACTCCAAAGACTGGTATGGGGCGCGCGATCGCCTCGACACCGCGATGCGCGTTTTTCAGAAGCAGACCTTTCGTGCCCCCGACGGCCGGGGCACCTATGCCACTGCCACCGGTGGCATGGTCGTGGTCCCACCGGTGCCAGTCAGCGCTGAGGTCTGCCTGGAGAAGTGCTGGATCGTACTCGACCGCGCCATGCGCACCCGTCGAGACCGCCTGTTGGTCGCCCAACTCGACCCCTCCATGCTCCCCAAGCGCGAGTCGGTCCGTGACCGGGCCGACGAGCTTGAATAAGCCGCACCGCCAGTAGCCTCCTTCCGTTCTTGACAGTGCGCCCAGCTTACAACTAGCTTCACTGCCGCATTTGCCTCCCGAGCGAAACGCGCACGCGTTCGCCCGTTGGAACGTTGGAAATTCGGGTCTCTCCAGGGCGGTTAACCGCTCGGCCCGAGTGTCCCTTGGCAGTCGAATACAACGGACAATCCCTATGTCGCTACAATTCTCTGAAGAGAACGAACAGAAGTTCCAAGAACTCGTCTCGCGCTATCCAAATAAGCGCGCGGCGCTCTTGCCGGCACTGCTCCTGGCACAGTCGGAGTTCGGCTGGGTCTCGGTCGAAGTCATGGACTTCTTGGCCGAGCGCCTCGAGCTCAATCCGGCCCAAGTGCTGAGCACGGCCACCTTCTATACGATGGTCAACAAGCAGCCCATCGGAAAGGTCCACATTCAAGTGTGCACCACGTTGACCTGCGCGATGTGTGGCGGTTATGCGGTCCTCGAGCACCTCGAGGATCGCCTGGGCGTGCGTGTCGGCGAGACGACGCCCGACGGCAATTACACCCTCGCAGAGGCCGAGTGCTTGGCCTCGTGTGGCACCGCTCCCATGTTCCAGATCACTTATTCGAACGGGGAGATTGAGTACCACGAGAATCTGACCCCGGAGAGCATCGACGAGTTGCTCGAGCAGCTCGACGCAAAGCTCGATGAGCTTCCCTCCCCCAGCCAGATGCACTGAAATAGCCATGGAAGAACTCTTTCTGAGCCGAAACTTCGACGTTCCCAACGCCCACACGATGCGCGTCTACGAGGCCAACGGTGGCTACCAAGCCATGCGGAAGGCCTTCGAGATGGACGGCGCCACGATCATCGACGAGGTCAAGAAGTCGAATCTGCGCGGCCGCGGCGGCGCGGGTTTCCCGACCGGCGTCAAGTGGGGCTTCATGCCCAAAGAGTCCGATGTGCCCATGTACCTGACGGTCAACGCCGACGAGGGTGAGCCGGGCACGTTCAAGGACCGCTATTGCATGGAGCTCGACCCGCACCGGCTCATCGAGGGCTGTATCATCACCGCGTATGCGCTGGGCATCCGCTACGGGTATATCTACATCCGTGGCGAGCTCCAAAACGCCTTGAAGATCGTCCAAAAGGCCATCGACGAGTGCTATGAGAAGGGCTACCTGGGCGAGAATATTCAAGGCCAGGGCTTTGACTTCGACCTCTACGTGCACTCCTCGGCCGGCGCATATATCTGCGGCGAAGAGACCGGCATGATCGAGGGCCTGGAAGGAAAACCCGGCCAGCCCCGACTCAAGCCGCCGTTCCCGGCGATCGTCGGCGTCTTCGGCGCACCGACGCTGGTCAACAACGTCGAGTCGATCTCGTCGATCCCGTTTATCATCGAGCGGGGAGGGGAGTGGTTCGCTTCGATGGGTGTGGAGAAAAACGGCGGCCCGAAGTTGTACGGACTCTCCGGCCACATCAAAAAGCCGGGCGTCTACGAGGCGCCCACCGGGCTGACCGTGCGCGAGCTGCTCGAGGATTATGGCGGGGGCATGCGCGACGGCAGCGAGCTCAAGGCGTTTATCCCCGGCGGCTCCTCGTGCGCCGTGCTCACCCCCGAGGCGCTCGACGCTCCGATGTCCTTCGAGGGCATGCGCGAGTACGGCTCGACGATGGGCACCGGCTGCATCACGTTCATGGACCAGAATACCTGCATGGTGCGTGTCGCGGCGCGGCTGGCGCACTTCTACCACCACGAGTCCTGCGGTCAGTGCACCCCCTGCCGCGAGGGAAGTGGATGGGCCAGCAAGGTCCTCGACGCCGTCGAGGCCGGCCGCGGTCGCGAGGAAGACGTCAAGCTTCTGCTCGACATGGTCGACAACGTCCAGGGTAATACCATTTGTGCGCTCGGTGATGCGCTGGCGATCCCGGTGCGCAGCTACATCCAGGTTTTCCCCGAAGAGTTCCAAGAGCATATCGACAAGGGATGCTGTCCGTACCCCTCTTGGGGCAAGTTCGAGGGGGGCGATAAGCAAGTCGCCTGACCCCGGGTAACGTCCGGTCATTCGAGGCCGGATGATGCCTTTGACCTCGTGTATTAAATGCGCTATCAGACCCCTGCTTGACGCAGCTTCACAAGTTGCGTCGGGCGGCGTCTAAAGCCGGTAGTTATTGATATTGGCCGGCACCAGGGCGTGCTCCCGAGGCGCGGCCTCGAAAGAGCAAATTGCAGCCCGGTATCGACCTGAACAGCAGGTCGACCTTTCTCGGAAGGAGAGTTGTTCATGGGTTTCTGGGAACCCCTATTTTTTTGGATACTAGCAATCGGCGCACTCGGCTCGAGCATCGCCGTGCTTCTCTTCCGCAACCCCCTATACAGTGCACTTGCACTGGTGGCCGACTTTTTCTGCTTTGCCGGCCTCTACGTGCTCCTCTCGGCCCACTTTATGGCCGTGATCCAGGTGCTCGTATACGGCGGCGCCATCATGGTGCTGTTCCTCTTCATCATCATGTTGCTCAATTTGAGCGACGAGGATCTCGGCCCGAGACGCTTTAGCGTCCACCAGATCTTGGCGGTGTTGAGCGCGCTGGGGCTGTTTGCCTTTGCGACATCGGCGATTCTGGCCGTGGTCGACCTCGACGAGGTCGAGCAGGCCACTCAGGCCGCCAACGAGCGGATCGAGGCCGAGGCGGAGGCCGCCGACGATGACGCACCGGCTGAGCCGGTGATCGTCGATGTGCCCAGCGCCGTGCCCGGGTTGAGCTCGTTTCTGACCGAGGATGCCGTACAGGCGCGCTACAACGATCAGATCATTGCCTGGGAGCGCGGAGACTCGACCTACGCCACCGGCAAGTATACCCGCTTTGACGAGACGCAGCCCTTTGTGGTGCCGCCGGTGCTCAGCGAGCAAGCTCGCATGGCCGCTCATCCGGCAGACGCCGATGTGCCGCCCGAGGCGCGCACCTCCGTTGACCGCGACACGGGCAGCCGCTTCGGTACCGCCGAGCCGGTCAGCCTGCTGTTGGTCAACCGCTTTGTCGTGCCCTTCGAGTTGACCGCCGTGCTGCTGCTCGCCGCGATTATCGGCGCCGTCATCATCGCTAAGAAACGACTGTAATGGATTCGCCGACTTCGGCATCTGGAGTACAACGATGACCTGGGAACCGACACTGGCTCATTACCTGATTCTCGCCGCGGCCACGTTTAGCATTGGCCTGGTGGGCGTGATGGTGCGTCGAAATGCGATCACGTTATTTATGTGCATCGAGCTGATGCTCAACTCGGTCAACCTGACGTTTATCGCGTTCAGTAAGTACCGCGTGGACCTCGACGGGCAGGTCTTTGCATTTTTTGTAATGGCGGTGGCTGCAGCCGAAGCCGCTGTGGGATTGGCGATCATCATCCACATCTTCCGGCACAAACGAAGCATCAACGTCGACGAAGCGCACGAATTGCAGTACTGAACGGCCTTTGGCCGCCCGCTGCAGATTGACATATTGCTGGAGCGAGATTCGCTGACATGGAACCGCATCTTACAGATTTTGGTGTTCTCGGGCTGATCGTCCTCTTCCCTTTGATAGGGGCGATCATCAATGGGCTATTGGGCCCGAAGTTGCCCCGGAAGATGGTCGACTGGGTGGCAAATGCTGCCATTTTGATGTCGTTTTTCTTCTCGATGGTGGCCACCTGGACACTGTTCAAAAACGCCCAGACCGTCATGGTCGACGGCGAGGAGGTTACCCGCTTTGGGCGGGCCACCTACGTCGCCTACGAGTGGATCTACTCGGGCGCTCTTAGCGTGGACATCTCCTTTCTTCTCGACCCGCTCAGCGCGGTCATGATCCTGGTGATCACCGGGGTCGGCTTTCTGATCCATCTGTACTCCGCGGGGTATATGGAGGGCGATCCGTCGAAGTGGAGGTATTTTGCCTACCTGAACCTCTTCGTCTTCGCGATGCTGCTGCTGGTGCTCGGCAAGAATATGATCGTCACCTTCATCGGCTGGGAAGGTGTCGGTGTCTGCAGCTACCTGCTGATCGGCTTTTGGTATACCGACGAGGCCAAGGCCCAGGCGGGTCAAAAGGCGTTCATCGTCAACAGGGTGGGCGACTTCGCGTTGCTGGCCGGCCTGTTCATCCTCTTCTATGAGACGGGCACCTTCGACTATGTCGAGCTCGAGCAGCTCGCCACCACCTCGGCCACGGCGATGACGCTGCTGCCGGTCGCGCTCCCGGTGGCCTTGCTCATCTTCATCGGCTGCACCGGTAAGAGCGCTCAGATTCCGCTGTTTACCTGGCTGCCCGACGCGATGGCCGGCCCGACGCCGGTCTCGGCGCTGATTCACGCCGCCACGATGGTCACCGCCGGCGTCTTCCTGATCTCCAGGCTCAATTACATCTTTTCGATGGACCCGCTCATCGGTGTCATCGTGGCGACCGTCGGTTGTCTGACCGCCTTCTTCGCGGCCACAATCGCCATCGTCCAAAACGACATCAAGAAGGTCCTGGCGTATTCAACCATCAGCCAGCTCGGCTATATGTTCATGGCCGTGGGCGTGGGCGCATACGGCGCGGGCGTCTTCCACCTGATGACCCACGCCTTCTTCAAGGCGCTGTTGTTCCTGGGCGCCGGCAGCGTCATCCACGCGATGCACCACGAACAAGACATCCGCAAGATGGGCGGCCTCAAAAATTGGATGCCGGTGACCCGGTGGACCTTTTTGGTCGCCTGCTTGGCGATCTCTGGCATTCCGTTCTTCAGCGGCTTCTTCTCCAAGGACCTGGTCCTTTGGTCTGCGCTTTCGAAGGCGCATATCCTGACGGTCCCGGAGGTGGTCGCGGACGGCATCACCATGGACCTGTTGACCAGCGTCGCGGCGAGTCCCATCGCCAGCGAGGGCGCGGTCGACATCGCCGGCTGGGCTGTGGGCTTCCACTGGTTCATCTACATCATGGGCCTGATCACCGCCGGCCTGACCGCCTTTTATATGTTCCGCTTGTACTTCCTGACCTTCGAGGGCGAATCACGCGCCAGCGACGAGGTCAAATCGCATATCCACGAGTCGCCGCCGACGATGGCCATCCCGCTCATCGTGCTCGGTATTCTGTCGATCATCGGCGGATTGACCGGCTGGCCGCACTTTTTGGTGCCCGCCGAAGGCACGTTTCACGACATCATGCTCGCCCTCGAGCTGTGGCTCGACGAGGTCTGGGTGGTCGCGGACAGCTTCCGCTACGTCGGCCGCTTCGGCGCGCATCCCTACACCGCTGAGGCAATCGTGACCGCGG
>CAYLTX010000029.1:20033-31391 GCA_964386725.1 uncultured Bradymonadales bacterium
AGCATCGGCACCGTCGCCCTGTTTTGCGCGGGCATTGTTGTCTTTCAACGCCGCGGTCAGCGTGCTGGTCGGCGCGAGTGGCATCGGACTGGCCTGGTTTATGTATCTCAAGCGTCCCGGACTTCCCGGTCAGATCGCCGATCGAGTTCGCGGGCTGTATCGAGTGCTCGAAAATAAGTATTGGGTCGACGAGGCCTACGACTTCGCGTTCACCCGCGGGGCGATCAATTCCGGCAAGGGCATGACCTGGTTCGACAAGTATATCGTCGACGGGCTGGTCAACGCCGTGGGCTGGCTGGCCGAGCAAATCGGACGCATTCTGCGCAGCCTGCAGAGTGGAAATGTCCAACGCTACGCCGTCTATATCTCGCTGGCCGTGGTGCTGGCGCTATTTGCACTGATGTTTACCGGCTGCGCTTGACCCTCTTGCCGAGTTGTTCCCCGAGGGGGGGCAGCTCGGCCGTCGCCGACACCAGAAGTTTTATACGGTAGCTAATTTACCGAGGATGTTCAGAGATGCTTGAAGCGACACAAATGCTGGGTGCAATGGCCTCCTGGCTGACGGTGGCACAGCCCCTGACTGAGTCGGGCTTCCCCTGGCTGACGGTGGTGACTTTTGCGCCGTTGGTCGGTGTTCTCGCACTGATGCTCATTCCCAGCGAGCAGGTAGGCGCGCTGCGCAATACCGCGCTGCTCTTTACCCTGGGTGTGTTCTTCATCAGCTTGGGAATCCTGGTCAACTTCGACCCCAACGCCCCGGCACAGGCTGGAGCGTTCACCTTCCAGATCACCGAAGGGCCCATCGATTGGATCTCGAGCATCGGGATCTCGTATTATATGGGGATCGACGGGATCAGCCTATGGCTGGTCATGTTGACCACCTTCTTGATGCCGATTGTCATCTTTTCGACCTATTCGGCCGTCGAGACCAACGTCAAAGAATATATGATCTCGCTGCTCTTCCTGCAGACGGGAATGATCGGCGCGCTGGTCGCGCTGGACGTCTTCTTATTCTACATCTTCTGGGAGATGATGCTCATCCCCATGTACCTCATCATCGGGGTCTGGGGCGGCGAGGACCGCATTCTCGCATCGGTGAAATTCTTCTTGTACACGATGGTCGGCAGCCTCTTGATGTTGGTGTCGATCCTATATGTGTACTTCCAGACCGGCGCCAACGGCGCCGAATATAGCTTCCTGCTGACCGATATCTTGGCCGTCCAGTTGAGCTACGGCGAGCAGTTGCTGCTCTTCGGCGCCTTCTTCCTGGCGTTCGCCATCAAGGTGCCGCTGTTCCCGTTCCACACGTGGTTGCCGCTGGCTCACGTCCAGGCGCCCACGGCCGGCTCAGTCATCCTGGCCGGTGTGCTGCTGAAGATGGGCACCTACGGGATGATTCGCTACGCCTTCCCGCTGTTTCCCGACGCGCTCAAGGCCTATGCGCCGTATATCGCGACGCTGGCGGTCATCGGCATCGTGTACGGGGCGCTGGTCGCCATGGTCCAGGACGACGTCAAAAAGCTGGTCGCCTATAGTTCGGTGAGCCACCTGGGCTTTTGTGTGCTCGGCCTCATCGCCATGACCCCGCAGGGGCTGGCAGGCGGCATCTACATCATGATCGCCCACGGTATCGCCACCGGCGGGCTCTTCCTGTGCGTGGGCATCCTCAAGGAGCGCCGACACACCAAGAAGATCGCCGACTTCGGCGGGCTGGCCAAGTCGATGCCGATGTTTGCGGCCGTCTTTGGCGTGCTCGTCTTCGCCTCGGCGGGTCTTCCGGGCCTGAACGGCTTCGTGGGCGAATTTTTGGCGCTGATTGGCACCGCTAAGAGCCACTTCCTGTGGTTCGGCGAAGAAGCGCTTGTCTTCATGCAGCCCGCGGCCGAAGAGGGCGCTCGCCAGGCCTTCGAATTCGGCGCGGCGCCATACTTCCCGCTGCCCGACGCCCAACAGGCCGGCCCCGAGATCACCGCGTTGATCTTCGCGGTCATCGCCGCCTCGGGTGTCATCTTCGCCGCCGGTTATCTGCTGTGGATGTTCCGCCGCGTGATGTTCGGCCCGCTGGACAAGGATGAGAATAAAAACCTCGCCGACCTCAACGCCCGCGAGATTACCTACTTTGTACCCATCGTCGCGATGGCCATCATCATGGGTGTGTTCCCGAAGTTCTTTTTGAGTCGGATGGACAACTCGCTGCACCAATTCCTCCAATATATGGATAACAACGTCACCGCGACCGGCTCGGTGGTCGTCGAGGAGACGAAGAAGGAGGGGTGGCAGCCCGAGGGTAAGCTGCTCGACAATAATTCCGACGATGCCGAGTGATCGATTCGCCGCGCCTTGGGCGCCGCGCATCACCTGAACACGTCCGACGTATGCACGTGTCACCAACGAGTCAGTCATGCTGAATATACTTTTGAGCTCGAAGTTCACCACGCTGGCGCTTCTTACACCGCCTCAATTGGCGGAGTACGACGCGCTGGTCCCGGCCGCCATCGCCGTGGTCACGGCGCTGATGGTCATCCTGATCGATGTCTTCCATAAGGTCGACACCGACAGGAGTTACCTCGCTTATTTCAGTGCGGTGGGCCTTGCTGTGGCCATTTTGAGCTGCTGGATGTTGTGGGACAACACCCTCGACGTGGCCGCCTTCCACGGGATGCTGTATCTGGACAAGTTCACGCTGATCTTCGCTGTGTTGGGATGCTCGGCGGGCATCCTGTCGATGCTGATGAGCCCGGAGTACCTGCGCAGCCATCTGATGGACCGCGGCGAGTACTATATGCTGATTCTATTCAGCGTGTCGGGCATGATCATCATCGCGGGCGCAGCCGACTTGCTGACCTTCTTCGTCGGCTTCGAGGTGATGTCCATCCCGGTATACGTCCTGGCAGGCTTTTTGCGCAAAGATTCGCGCAGCGCCGAAGCCTCGATGAAATACTTCATCCTGGGCGCCTTCTCGGCAGCGTTGATGCTATACGGCATCGCGCTCATCTACGGCGTGACGGGCACGACCAACCTCGAGTATATCGGCGTGCACCTGACTGAAATCATGGCCAACCCCGAGCTGGCCGCTGGCACCACGGCCATGATTGTGCTCGCCGTACTGCTGATTCTGTCGGGCTTTGCCTTCAAGATCGCGTCGGTTCCGTTTCACGTTTGGACGCCGGATGTCTACAGCGGCAGCCCGACTCCGGCGGTCGGCTTTATGGCCACCGCCGTCAAGGCCGGCGCCTTCGCCGCGCTGGTGCGCGTCTTTATCATCGGCTTCGACGCCGCGGCTCTTCGCGGCGGTTTCTTCGGCTATGGCTGGGTGGATGTCTTCTTATTCATCGCCGCCGCCTCGATGATCCTCGGAAACTTCGTCGCCATCACGCAGACCAACGTCAAACGTATGCTCGCCTACTCGAGTATCGCGCATGCGGGATATATTCTGGTCGGCTTTGTGGCCGCCGGAGCCGGCGCGGAGTTCTTTTTGCTCAACGACGCGGTCATCTTCTATCTGATCACCTATACATTCGGCACGCTCGGTGCCTTCGGCGTGCTGGCCTGGTTCGGCCGACGCGGCGAGGAGGTCGAGACCTACGAGCAGCTCAACGGGTTGGGCTTTCGATACCCGATGCTCGGCTTGTTCATGGGTATCTTCATGTTCTCGAGCGCCGGCATCCCGCCCACCGGTGGGTTTGTGGGCAAGCTGTATGTCTTCCGCGCGTCCGTTGATGTCGGCGCGCAGACCGGCGAGTTCGCGTTCATCGGCCTGACTATTTTGGCCGTGCTCACCAGCGTCGCAGGTGTCTTCTACTACCTGCGGGTGCTCGTGCATATGTATATGAAGCCGCAGACCCGCGAGATTCGCCCAGCAGCCAGCAAGGGCGCGACTTATGCGATCGCTGCTTGCGCCGTGTTGACGCTGTACCTGGGCGTTTTGCCCGAGCGCACGCTCGGCTGGGCCCGCGAGGCCATCGTCGACTTCCAGGGTGCCCAACCGGCAGTCCAAGAAGTGATTGACGAAGGCGCCGCCGAACTCGAAGCCCGCGAAGAGCAGGGCGAGTAACAGCTTTTTCAACGCAGAGTGCGCAAAGGGCGCGGAGAGTTCAAAAATACTCTTCGGGCCCTTTGTCTTTCTTGAAAGAGTTCGGCGCGGCTTATACTCACGATCATGCGTAAAATATAGAAAGGGCGCAGAACCAATTTAGTTTGGCTCTGCGCCCTCTGCGCTCTCTGCGTTGAAAGTGTTGTTTATGCGGCCGGCTCGTCGAAGCGCAGCGCGACCTCGCCGCCCAGGACGATGACGTCGCCGTCGGCGAGCTTGCGGTGCTCTCCGAGGGTGAGGACCTCGTCGTTGAGCTGAGTGCCGGCGTCCGAGACTACGTAGAGCGTGTAGTTTTTATTCTGGCGGAAGACGTAGCCGTGGCGGGTTGCGAAGGCAGACGCGTCGCCGAATTGGCGAGGTCGACCACCGGGCCTTCCTCGACGTCTTCGGGCTCCTCATAGGCCTCAGACGCAACGGATGCTTCCGAAGCCTCGGATATTTCAGAGACTTCGGACATCTCGGACATCTCGGAGACCGGCGTGTCCTCGTCGAATGCGTCGCCGGCCGCCTCCTGACCGTCAAAATCGAACTCGTCTTCTGCCGCTTCGGTCTGGAGTTGTTGGTCGTGACCGAAGTCGTCACTGAAGGCGACTTCGTCGTTCGAGTCGTCCTCTTCTTCGATGACTTCGAGTTCGTAGGCGACTTCGTCGGCCTGGTCTTCGACCGGCTCGATGGCCTCCATATCGGCGAGGTCGAGCTCTTCGGGGCCATCATCGGAGGGAATGGCCGGCGCACTATCATCGAGGCCGAGGACGGTGCAGTCGAAGTCGATGGCGACTTCGCCGAGCTGCTCGCCGCCCTTGAAGACCGCCAAGACGGCCGGTTCGGCGTAGGGGCCGGGCTCGGGGAGCGGCGCGATCGGCTCACGCTCGACGCGCTCGGGGTTCAGAATCTCTTCGAGTTCCGGCGGGGCGGGCGGCTCCTCTTCTTCGGCTTCGCTTTCGGCGGCCAATACCTCGCTGATTTCCTCGTCGTCGAAGGCCGGTTCGCTGTCGGCGGCGAATTCGTCGTCGAAGGCCGGCTCGCTGTCGGCGGCGAACTCGTCGTCGAAGTCCGGCTCGCTGTCGGCGGCGAATTCGTCGTCGAAGCTGACTTCGTCTTCTGGCTGCAAGTCGGCAGCGACCGCCGGATCCATGGGAGCACCGCCGTCTGCGGCGAACTCGTCGTCGCCGAAGTCGACCTCGGAGTCTTCGCCGAACGATTGCTCATCGCCGAAGCCTTGCTCGTCGCCAAAGTCGTCATCATCGGAGTCTTCATCTGCGAAGAATTCGTCTTGCTCGTCGTCCTCGTCGTCGACGATGGGCTCGAGTTCGTAGGCGACCTCTTCGTCGTCTTCGACGACGGAGTCCTCATACGTCTCGACGTGTCCCTCGTCTTCAGCCGGCTCCCACTCACCTGCAGGCTCGTCGGCCTCGGGCGCATCGTGATCGACGCCAGTATCGTCTGCGAGCTCGAAGTCGTCGTTGGCGGGCTCGACCCCAAAATCGGAGGGCTCGTCGGCGAACTCGGCAGGATCGCCGGCAGTCTCTTCGGCGGCCTCGAAGCCCTCGAAGTCCTCGAAGTCCTCGAAGTCGGCTGGCTCCGAGTCCGCCTCCAGGGCCTCCTCCCCGGCATGAGCGTGTAGCTCGGCGCCACAGGCCTCGCACAGCTCGTTCCAGGCTTCGTTGGGGGTCTCGCAGACGGGACAGAAAATTTCTTCGGCCATCTCGTTCTCCGTGCAGCTTCACTGTCGATGTGGATTCGTTACGTCCCCATCTTACGCTGGTCGGACCTATGATGGCAAATGGAGGCTCACCGGGGGGTTATTGCTCGGCATCCGGCGCGCCCTCGCACCACGAGGGCGCGTCGGCGTTGAGCCCGGTGTACTCGGTTGGCTCGGTAAACTCCGTCCAGGCGTCGCCGCCGACACCCACTTCGAAGGCGGTCGGAGTACCGGCCGCCAACTCCAGGCGAGCCGGGCCGACCCTCAGCGTGGTGTCCTCGACATCGACAAGCCGCGCGGTGTGCGCATCGGCGTCGACGCAGGAGGTCTGGGCGTCCACGTCACTACATGCCGGCAAAACCACGTCGTCGACGCTCGCCAGCGACCAGTCGATGCCCTGGTCCATCCAGCCGGTGCCGAAGACGCTCAGCCCGTCGCGCTCGGCGAGCTCGACGTGGCCGTCGGCGTCCGGGTACAGCGCGACTCGCAGGCTGTCGGCGATGTCGTCGAGGTCGCTGGTGGCCTCATTATTGCTGCCGTATAGGGAGTCGACCACCTCGGACAATAAGGGCAGGGCGGTCCCGGGTCGCACGAAGGCGGGCACCTCTGTGACCGATGCATCCGCATCTGTCGTGACCGTACCGTCGTCGCCCGATCCAGTTTGGTCGAGCGGCTCTTCGCCGAATAGCGGCCACCACCCCTCGTCCGGAAGCGTGACCTGCCGCGAAGAGGCATCTTCCTCGAGCACCGGCGCCACCAATAGATGATCTCCCACGAAGAATTGATAGTCGTCGCCGGACCACAGGGCGGGGCTGTCGGGCTCGACCAGGTAGGGATGGCGGGTGATCGGCAGGCCGCGCTCCGTGGCGTCGTCTACGAGGCGATCGAAGTAGGGATAGAGCAGGGTGTGGACCGAGGCCCAGCGCCGGAAATGTGCGATGGTCTCGGCGTCGCGGCCGAAATGCCAGTTGTCACATTTGTCACCGCCGTGATGGGTGCGCATCAGCGGGTGGAAGGCGGCCGCGGCGCTCCACCGGAAGAATAGCTCCTTGTCGGTATTCGATGTGTTCAGTGAGTTATAGCCGGCGATATCCGAACCGAAGATGGCCACCCCCGACATCCCCAGATGTGCTCCGATGGGCACCACCGTCGGGAAGCCGTCGTCGTATTTCCAATCGGTGTTCTGATCGCCGCCCCACATCGTGGCGGCCAGGCCGGCCGAGCCGCCGTTGGTCGACGCCCAGCCGCTGCGCGCAAAGAAGGTCCAGTCGTTGTCCGGAGACTGGCCGTCGTGCGCCTCGACGAGCGCGTCGCGGTTGGCCTCCTGCCACAAAAGTGGGTAGCGATTGTGGACCTCCCAGCCTTCTTCGCCCGAGTGGAGCTGGGCGTCGTGGGGCAGCCACTCGGCGAAGTCGGCCATCCACCCGTCGAGGCCGAGCTCCTCGGCGGCAGTGAGCTGATACTCGTGCAGCCAGGACCGTGCGTCGGGGTTGGTCAGATCGACGAGGCTCGCCGTGCGAAATGCCGGGTCCTGGAAGGTATAGTCCTCACCGTCGGCGTCCTTGATGAGGTAGCCGGCCTCGGTCGCCTCCTGCCAGCCGGGCACCGTCCGGGGGATAAACGGGTTGAAGTAGCCCAGGAAGGCGAAGCCGTCGGCGTGCAGCCCGTCGATCTGGTCGGGGAGGTCGGGATAAGTCGGCTCGTCCCACTCCCATTTGTACGAGAGCCGAAACCCGGTACTGGTCGACTCGCCGCCGATCCAGTCTTCGGTCCAGATGGCCGAGACGGGGATATCCGCGGCGCGCACACGCTGGGCGACCTCGTCGAGGCGCCACGGCCCGTCCACCGCGTCGACCCAGGTGCCGAAGACCCAGGCGGGCGGGAGCGGGTCGAGCCTTCCGGTATATTCGGTGATCTGCTCGAGCCTGTCTTTGGGGCCGTCACCGGCCACGAGCACGAACTCGGGCAGCGCGCGGTGGCTGCGCAATTGGACGCGGCCTTCGCGCGTTTCGCACAGGTCGATCTCGGAGTAGCTGTCGTGGCCGATGATCGCCGAGTAGCCGGCCGAGGAGTGCCAGATGCCCATCGGTGCGTAGGCGGCCTCCGGGGTGTTGTTGAGCGGGAAGATGCCACCGTCCTCGGGCTTGCCGTTGCCCTGTTCTTGAGTCCACAGCGGGTAGGTCCGGCCGCGGAGATCCATGCCGGTCGCCTGTGAGCCGAGCCCGAAGAACGACTCATCGGGCCGGCAGTCCATGGAGAGATCGCCGCTGGTCAGCGCCTCGTCGGTAGAGGATAGCGACACCGAGAGGTTATGCTCGCCTTCGGGCGCGAAGCGAAGCTCGGCGGCCGAGTCCGGGCCGTCCTCAGTTTCAACGGGCCAGCGCACGACGAGTTGACCGTCGGATTGGTCGACCTCGGGAGAGACATCGGCGACCGAAAGCCAGTCTAGGCTGGCGCGCTCGGAGAATAAGTCGATATCAAAATTGCCGAACGAGCTCTTTACTGCTGCTTCGCCGCTGCCCAGTCGAACCGGTGATATGTCGGCCTCGGAGGTTTCGTCGTCGCACGTCCCGGGGCCACTGAGCACCGGCTCCTCGTCCTCGGAGCGCCGAATCGACCAGGCGCCGCCTCCGCTGTCGACGCTGACCCACCAGCCGTTGATCTCGGTGGTGACCACGATCGGCGTGCTGTTGGGGTCGTCTCCCTTGCAGGTGAACCCAGCGTCCGGGGCGTCGGCGTCGCGATCGTGGCCGTCGTGGCCGACATCAGCGGCGTCAGAGGCGTCGGGAGTGTTGTCGGGATCGGCGTTCGTGCTGTCAGCGCAGGCGCTCGAGACGAGCGCTGCGCAGACGGCGACGGTGGCGAGTCGAAGGACTGCAGATGTGTACATCACGAAAGCTCATTCGTAGGACTACGTCGGAAGCGCGACTTCGGGCCGTGCTTCCCCTACCTGATTGCTAGAAGTCGCACCCACCCGTGGTTCATTCCTTTAGTGTAGTCTCGAATATTCTTGAGCGTTCGTGAAGGCTGCGCTGCCGCGCGTGTTTTCATTCCCCACGGCGAAGGATTGCAATGCCCTGGGAGACGTGTCCACCGGGTGTGGCTGCCACCCCGATGGAAGTGTCTCGAATCATGCAGGCGCAGCCCCATGTGCCGCCGATAAGGCCCATCAGGCGAGTGGGCGCGTCGAAGATGACACGCGAGGAGGTGTCTTTGTCTATGGTGCCGGCGTGGATGCGCCACGGCTCGGCCAAGTTGCCCTCGGTGTCCTCGACGGCTCCGCTCAGCCAGACCGCACGATCGGCGACGCAGGCGACCTCCTCGGGCGGAAGCTCGCACTCGACGAGGCTCTGGAGCCCGTCGTCTGCGTCGAAGAGATAGAGGCCGTGGTCGTCGGCCAGCAGAAAGCCCTGCGAATCGCGGCACATCCGTCGAAAGAGGTGGTCCTCTTTGGTGACGAGATGCTCCTGTTCGATTTCGCCGGCGAGGTTGACCTTCTCGAGCACCCAGCCGCGCGGGTCGTGAACCAGGAGCCACACGCTGTCCGATGCCACATGGACGCGGTCGAGTGAGCTCATCAGGGCGTCGCCGGTCTCGAGCACTCTGTGAAAATCGTCGTCGTCGGGGTCGTAGACTGCCACGCCGGTGGTCGCCGGGTTGAGCTTGCCGACGAAGAACAGCCGCACGCCCGCGTGGATGAGCCGGCCATCGGGCTGCTCGGGCGTTTGGGTGAGCTCCGCGACCTCTCCTCCGTGCGAGACGCGCAACACGCATGCTCGACCCGGCCCCCACACAAACGCGCCGGCCGGCCCAACCGCCAGCGCCTGTGAGGGCGGCAGACCGCCGGCGATTGTCCGAACTCGATCGCCCTCGAGGTTGTCGCCGACGATACTGCACGCCATCAACTTCCGTCTCGGCACCTCACGGCCCAGCTCATCCTCGGTGGGCTCGGCAGCCTCGTCATCGACGAGCCAATAGAGCGTGTCGTCGTAATAAGAGAGATGTTGGGGGTTCGAGTCTTGCTCAATCTGCGTAGCACTCCACATGACCGGCCTCCTGGCTGTCGAACTGCAGGGATCTTCTGCAACACGTTGGCAACATAGACGGCAGGAGGTCGAGGTCCAGCGAGACGGTGATGCAGCGGATGCAGCGGATGCAGCGCTCGCGGCGCAAGAAAGCGGCGCCAACATCGTGCCAGGGGTCATGTTGAGGCGCGGCGCAAGAAAGCGGCGCCAACATGGTGCCAGGGGTCATGTTGCGCCAACATGGTGCCAGGGGTCATGTTGAGGCGTCTCTCTCGGTGGTCGACCAGTTTGGTCGATACTGGCACACCGTAGCGTCAACGACATTCGGCAGTGCGATCGATGACAGCGTACGCGATAGCGTAATCGGGGAATTGGTTCGAAGACTGTTCGTCATCGGGCGGCGCAAAATCCCAGGCGACTACATTTCCTTCGACGCTAAGCGCTGGCTCGCACTGCAAGCATGGCGCCAGGATGGATCCCAATCTGAGCCGCTCGTGGCTCTCTAGGTCGTGGTACATGACGCGCCCCGAGCTGTCGTCATACCACGGAAATCGCTGGTCGAACTCCATCCAGACCATGCCGCCTTCGAGCAGCCGTGGCGCGTAGGCATAATAGCCGTCGCCGGGAGCATCGATGCGCCAAAGTTGGTCGCCGTCGTGGTAGTAGACGTGCGTGGCAGAATGGGTGCCGAAACTTCCCTCGGGAAAGGTCCCACTTTCGTGGTTGCAGCTAAATACGGCTCGATCGCCTCGCACATGAAATGGTCCGCAGTTGCCGGGCATCCACCGCTCTGTTGGCTCCCCTTCGCGGCGGACGAACGCTCCCTCGCTGCCGACCCAGTAGATGTCCTTGTCCTGTGCAAAAGGGAACCCCTCGAGTACGTCGCCGTCAGTCAGGCGCGAAACTCCGTCTTCCTGGCTGTACGTATAGATATTATTTGGTCCATACGGGCCGGGCGATTCGGGGTGGGCGGCGTACAGGAATCCGTCTGCGCTCAAAACCGGGCCATGACCCAATTCCTGGTCCGTTAGCGACACTCTGGCCAACTCGCCTTGCTCGAGGCTGACGAGCACGATGTCGTCAGCTCCGTCTTCGATAAAGAAACGATCGCCATCAAATCCTTGCGTCCACATTAGTTGGTGAGCCGTGCGTGAGAGCATGTCTCGGGTGGATAGGTCGGATTGCCACAATTGCTCGCCATCTTCGCCCTGAATGCCAAAGGACATTCTATTCGAGCGGTTCATCCAGATAAATCGTTCCCCCGAGGCAGCCAACACGTAGTGCGACTCATCGGGGGCGGTCAGTACTTCTACCTCACCGCTTTGAGGATCGATACGGTGGACGCCAATGGTCGGAGTGAGAGCGTCGTCGTCGCTGGGGAGTTCGCCATTGTAGTACAACCAGCCCCCCGTCAGGATCGTACCCAGTCTGTTTCGATGGTGAATCTCGATTTGACTGTTTTCGACCTTCTCGACGTGTGCCTCGACCTCGACCGAACAGCCCGGAGGTGCCTGGAACTGCGGCACAGACGGCGGGAA
>CAYLTX010000029.1:31401-53116 GCA_964386725.1 uncultured Bradymonadales bacterium
CAAGGCTTCGTTGCGCCCGCATACGCAGATCACGTCGGCGTCCACATCGCTGGCGGTGTCGGCCGAAACGTCGCTGCCAGCATCGGTGACGGCGGTATCTGTGTGAGAAGCGTCGATAGACGCGTTATTCGCCCCATCACAAGAGATGGTGACGCACGTGATTGTGCAGATAATCGCGGTTAGAAGTTGTCGCCCCATGGGTTGTCCGGTCTCGATGGAAGAGGGAAAGCGCGTCGAATAGTAACGCATTTGGAGTCTTCCTGCACGCGCCGTCACCGTTGGGCTCGGCTGCTACTCCTCGCCCAGCACTCGGACCGCGTCTCCACGTATCTCCAGCGCCTGTGGGCTTCCGCCGTAGTGGGCGGACATGCCCACGTCGATGCGCCAGACCTGCTGGTCGCAGGCCGAGGCGATGCCGCTTGGTTGAGGGGTGTGTCCGACGACCATGCGCTCGGCGCCGAGTTTCTCGAGGGTGTCGGCGAGCGTCTGGCAGGCGGCTTGGTCGGGCTGCTGTGAGTATAGGCGCACCCAATTTGGCGGTTTGGTGTGGCGGTCTTGCATGAACGCCGGCGTGGGTGCATCGCCGCGCATCCACCCGCGGGTCTCGTCGTTGATGCGCTGGAGGCCGTAGTCGACGTGGGCGGGTAGCACGCCGCCGTGGACGAAGACCGAGTCGCCGATGATCGCGACCATATTGTGGTGGGCCAGAAGCTTGGCGACCGGGCCGCCCGGCAGGAATGCGGCCAGCCGTGCGCGCTTGCCCTCGGGTACCCGCTCGAAGCCCGGCCGGTCGAGGTCGAGTCCGCCCATGGCCTGAAAATCCGAAAACCCCTCGTCGGTGACGTAGCGAAGATCCCCGCGCACGTTCATGGTCTCGTGGTTGCCATTGAGCACGATGACCTGCCCGCCGGCGGCCTTCGCCTGGTCTTCGAGGCGCTCGAGCAGGGCGAGGATCTCGGGCTCGTCGTCTCCGCGGTCGAGCAGGTCGCCGGTCTGGACCAGCACAGTCTCGCCGCCGGTCCAATCGCCGCGATCGTCAGTGACATCGGCAATGGCGAGGGCCTCTCGGAAGGCGGCGAGGTCGCCGTGGATATCGCCGATGGCGACGACGCGCTCGGCCGCAGGCGTCTTCGTCGGGACAGGAGGACCGGGAGCGTCGAACTCCAAGGCCGGCTCTTTGGGCGTCGGCGGCTCGGGCTGGTGTCGCGCCCCTTGTCGCTCGTCAGGGGTCGTCGCTTCCGGCGCTTCGTTCTTCGCCGTACGGTCGCATCCGGCGGTGCTGGCGACGACACATAGCAGCGTCAGGCAAACGCAGATGTGGGGCAGGGTCGGTTTCATAGGGAGTGGTGGATGCACAAGTGGGCTACTGATTCGACTCACGAAGCTGGGCCTTGAGCTGTTTTGCGGCCATGGCGTAGCCGCCATCGGAGCCGTCGACGAAGTGGATGTGGCGGCCGTTGAAGTCGAAGACCAGGCAGGTCATCAGCGCGCTGTCCGACTCGTGGGTGCCGTAGGCGATGGCGCCTGCAGCGCGCTCGGCGGCCAGGCAATCCTCGATTGCCTGGTGCTGGGCGTCGTCGACGTCGAGGACCATGCGCAGGGCGTCGTCGAATTTTCGGAAGTCGGCGTTGGCGATGAGCTGGGTGGGGTAGACGCTGCCGTCGAAGCCGCCGAGGCTCGCTCCACGCTCCATCAACCGGCGGCCGACTCGGCTCTGTGCGGAGGCTTTGGCTCGATGCAGCTGGTAGCCGGCACCGCGGGTCTTGCCGGTGCGCAGTCGCGCCTCGGTATCGAAGGACTTCAGATCGGTGGCCAAGTCGAGGGTGTCGGCCGCCAGCGGGTGGAGCTTGTCGACGTCGCCGATCTGGTTGAGCTGCTCGAGGATACGCGCGTAAGTGTCGTGGCGAGCCTGCGGTGTGTCGTCCAGGGCGGCCACGAGCATGGCCAGCGTCTTGCCGTTGCGGTTTTTGATGGGGTTCCACCGACATTGAAACCCCTCGAGTGGCGGCTCGTTGGCGTCGTCGGACGCGGTCGGCTCGACGCGGTAGGGCTCGCCGAGGACCTCGTCTTTGACGAGCTTTTCGGCCACCTCGAGGCCTCCCCCGCTGAGCATCGCCAGCGAGACATCTTTGGACGCCTCATAGCGAGCCACCAGCACGTCTGCGCCGCGCGATCGCACCTCGGCCACCGGCACCAGCCCGATGCGCAGCTCCAGGTCGAAGCAGCGCTCGGCCAGCCGGGCCAGACCCGCTAGGGCCTTGCCCATGGGCTCCTCGAGCATCGGTGGGATGAGCAAGGTCGCTCCGTCGCCGCCGAAGACGTACGGGATGTCGATCCCGTCGGCGGTGTTGAGTGCGGTGACGATGCAGCATGCCCCCAATGCGTTGACCTCCTTATAACGCCCGTCTTGGATGGCGTCGGTCGAACCTTTGACGTCTGTGATGACCACCAGCCACGACGACGGCGCCGGCTCGTACCGGCGCAGATCGGCGACATCGTCGAAGCTTTGAAACGCCGGGAGCGACGAAAAGAAGTCGGGTTGAGGGTCCAATGGGTCGGCGACTGCAGGCTTATTCATGATCTTCTTTCAACATGGGGGCTCGTTTTGCCACCTCGTGCGTCGGGCGACACCTTCAATCTATATACTAATGCTGCTCCAGGCCCAAATTGACTCGAGCCCAAGCCCGCTCCCCAACGGGCATAACCGCGACATTTTTGCGCTGATTTAGATCCATCCTCCGCTGCTCGCGTTTGCACCAATGACACGGACATTCACCTCACCCGAGCAAGTGGAGACGAACGATGAAGCGCAAGATGACGACGATGATGGTGTTGACTTTCGTAGCGGTTTTGGGCCTGGCAGTGTCGGCGAGCGCCGACGAGAGCCCGGCCGAGCCCGCACAGAAGGCATCGGCGGGTGGCACGCTCGATCTCGAGGCGGCCTTGTCGCATGGCTACCTGCCGGCCAACGCCGAGAAGACCGTCCATGCTCGCATCCAGGTGCGCGCCGATGATGTGCAGGCCAAGGAGCGCGCCCCGATGAACCTCGCGGTCGTTATCGACCACTCCGGCTCGATGTCCGGCGGCAAGCTCCAGCAGGCCAAGCAGGCCGCTCACACGCTCGTCGACCGCCTCTCCGAGCAGGACCGGCTCGCCGTGGTCAGCTACGGCAGCAACGTGACGGTGAATATGGACTCGGACTTCGTCAGCGAGGCCAATAAGGAGAAGCTCCACGCCGCCATCAGGAGTATTGGCCGGCACGGCGGGACCAACCTAGCCGGCGGCTTTGGCAAGGGCGCCGAGATTGTCGGCCAGCATCCCACCGACGAGTCGGTCAACCGCGTCGTGTTGCTGTCCGACGGACATGCCAACAGCGGGCAGACCATCCAGATGCTGGGCGATATGGCCTCCGGTCACCTCGAAAAGGGCGTGTCCGTGAGCACGATGGGCATCGGCCTGAACTATAACGAGAAGCTCATGGCCGAGATCGCCAATCAGGGCGCCGGCAATTACTACTTCGTCGAGGACTCGAAGAAGCTCGCCGAGATCTTCGGCAAGGAGTTTCGCACCCTGTCTCAGGCCGTCGCACGCAATACCAAGCTGCAGATCGACATCGGACCGGGCGTGGAGCTGCTCGCCTTGCACGGCTTCCCGCACAAGGCCAAAGACGGCAAGGTGACCGTCAATCTGGGCACCTTCTACGCCCGTCAGCACAAGGACCTGTTGCTCGACCTGTCGGTGAGCGCTCGCGGCGAGAAGCGCCGAGATATCATCACCGCAAAGCTGGCGTTTGCCGACGTGACCCAGGACAACAAGCGCGTTCACTCCAACGCGACGCTGGCCGCGGTCGGAACCCAGGACGCCAAGCGGCTCGCTCAGGTCGACAAGTCGGTCATGCGCCGCGTCGAGCAGATCGTCTACGCACAGAATGTCGATCAAGCGACCGACGCCTACGAGAAGGGCCAAAAAGAGCAAGCCCAGAAAATCTTGGCCGACCAGCAAAAGCGACTCGAGAAGGCCGGCAAGTCCTATGACTTCGATGACGACAAGATCGCAAGCAAGGTCCAGGAGCTCGAGCAGAAGAAGAGCACGATGAAGCGTTCGCGCTCGAGCAACTCCGAGTCGGGCAAGCGGCTCCAGAAGAGCTCACGAGGCCAAATGTTAGATGTGATGAAGAGCGCGGACGCGTTCTAGTCGTCTGACGACCTGATGGCTGTAACCGCGCGGGAGTCGTGCGCATCTTGTTAAGACAAGGTGCCATCGACTCCCGTAATTCTTTTCCGGGCAGCCACTCATGCGCGCAGCCATCCAGATCATCGTCTCCATCCTCATCGCCCAGGCCGCCGGCGCCATCGGCGCGGTGGCGACCCAATCGTCAGTCGCGACCTGGTATAAGACCCTCGAGAAGCCGGCATTTACCCCGCCCAACTGGCTATTCGGCCCCGCCTGGATCACGCTGTACACCCTGATGGGCATCGCCGCGTGGCTGGTGTGGCGAAAGGGCGGCTTCTCCGACCCGGCCGTACGCGTGGCCCTGATCGCCTACGGCGTCCAATTACTCATCAATACGGCGTGGTCGCCGGTCTTCTTCGGGGCGCGGATGCCCGGGGCGGGGCTTGTGGTCATCGTGGCGTTACTCGTGGCGATCGTGGTCACGATCTACTTCTTCGCCCAACACAGCCCGGCGGCCGCGTGGCTGATGGTCCCGTATCTGCTGTGGGTGTGCTACGCGACCGCGCTCAACTTCGAGATCTGGCGGCTGAATTAAGTGGAGAGCGAGTTGGGCGAGTTATAAGTAGTTAGGGGGAAACTGCTTATAACTTTTTGTGAATCTGCGGAGCGTGGCCGGGCAGTCCGAACGGGCATTGCAGACACGCAAGCCGCGGCACAGAGGCCGCGGGGCGAGGACAGAGCCTCGCGCCCCGAACGAAAAAACGGCGCGCCCCCAATCCTCCTGGGGGCGCGCCGTATCTAACTCTCTCACTTTCTTACTCTCTTACTCTCTTTATTTGCAATGCTCGGGGATCTCGTCGACGAGCACCTCGCGCGGCTTGCAGCCGTCGGACTCGCCGACGATATTCTCGGAGGCCATGCGGTCGACCATGCGGGCGGCGCGGTTGTAGCCGACGCGCAGCTTGCGCTGGATCATCGAGATGGACGCCTTGCCCGAGTCGACGACGACCTTGACGGCGTCGTCGTAATACTCGTCCTTCTCCCACTCTTGCTCGAGCGGGCTCTCCTCTTCCTCGTCCTCTTCGACGAGGATGGACTCGTCGTAGTTGGGCTGGGCCTGGGTCTTGAGGAAGTCGACGATCTTGTTGATCTCGGTCTCGGAGACGAACGCACCGTGGACGCGCTTGAGCGCACTGCTGCCGGGCGGCACGAAGAGCATATCGCCGTTACCCAACAAGTTCTCGGCGCCGTTGGAGTCCAGGATGACCCGGCTGTCGGTCTTGCTGGTCACCCGAAGCGCCATGCGCGTCGGGAAGTTCGCCTTGATGAGGCCGGTGATGACGTCGGTGGACGGGCGCTGGGTGGCCAAGATGACGTGGATACCGGCCGCACGCGCCTTTTGAGCCAGGCGCGCGACGGCCTGCTCGACATCCTTGGAGGCGGTCATCATCAGGTCGGCGAACTCGTCGATGACCACGACCAGATACGGCATCCGCTCGTGGCCGGCGTTGCCGTTGGCGTCGATGTCGAGCTGGCGCATGGCCTCGGATTCCTCTTTGCCGTCGAGGGCGTCGAGCTCGGCCTGCTTGGTCAGCCGCTCGACCTTCTTGTTGTAGCCGGCCAGGTTCCGCACGCCCATATCGGCGAGCTTCTGGTAGCGCTTCTCCATCTCGTTGACCACCCAATTCAGGGCGACCGTGGCCTGCTTGGGATCGGTGACCACCGGCAGCAGAAGATGGGGGATATCCTCGTAGATATTGAACTCGAGCATCTTCGGGTCGACCATGATCATGCGTACGTCCTCCGGGGAGTTCATATATAGGAGGCTGACGATCATGGTGTTGACCGCGACTGACTTACCCGAGCCGGTCGCGCCGGCGACGAGCAGGTGGGGCATGCGGGCGAGGTCGGCGGTGACCGGTTCGCCCTCGGTGCCCTTGCCGAGTGCCATGGGAAGCTGCATGTCGTTGCCCTGGAAGAGTTCGTCGGCGATGATCTCTTTGAGCCAAACCATCTCGCGCGAGGGGTTGGGCACCTCGATGCCGACGACGCCTTTTCCGGGGATCGGAGCGACGATACGCACGCTGAATGCGGCCAGCGCCATCGCCAGGTCGTCGGAGAGCCGGGCGATCTTCGAGATTTTGACGCCCGGGGCGGGGCTGAACTCGAACATCGTGATGACCGGGCCGGGGCAGATCTCGACGATCGAGCCCTCCACCTTGAAGTCGGCCAGCGTCTGTTCGATCTGGGCGGCCATCGAGCGGAGCTCGTCGGTGTCGACCTCGACGCCGTCGGAGTCGTCGTAGTCCAGGAAGTTGAGCGGCGGCAGCTCGTAGTCGCCCTTTTTCTTGGGCTTGAACAACACGTCGTCCTCGTCGTCGCCGGCGAGGAGTTCCTTCTTCTCCTTGGCGCGTTTTTGTCCGTCGCTCTCGACAATCTGCGGGCCGAAGTCGCCGCCGACCGGGCCGTCGGCCTTCTTCTCGGACTCCATGTCGATCACGTCGCCCCCATCGGCGTCGGCCTCCTGGTCATCGCCGTCGTCGTTGTCGACGTGTCGGATGACGATCGCGGGCTCGTCATCCTCATCGATGTCCGGGTCGGTGGCCATCGGCTCGCCCATTTCCCACTCGCCGGACTCGTTGGCGGCGTCGGTCTCGTCGGACTTCTTCTTAGACTTTTTCTTGGATTTTTTCTCGTCGGCTGCAGCGGCAGGCTCGTCGTCGGGCGCGTCACCCTTAAAGAGGTTCATGAGCTTTTCTGAAAGCTTCGCTTCGACTTCTTTTTCGGCGTCGAACTCGTAATTGCCGTCGACCAGCGGCTTGACCGATATCTCGGCGGCGAGCTTGGCGGGGTCGACGCCTTGTTCGGCGGCTTTGGCGAGCAGCTTTTCTCGCTCCTCGCGAACCCGCTGCTTGTAGAGGCGACGCACCTCGCGCTTGTGCTTGACCCACGCGGCGAAGCGATGGACACCGCCGACGCACTTTCGTACCAGCGCGCCCAGGCTCATATCGGTGGCGAGCATCAGGCTGAGCAGCAACGAGCACACGCCGATGATGGCCGTGCCCACGGTGCCGAAGAGCCCGCGCAGGACTTCGCCGGAGAACTCGCCGACCAATCCGCCGGGCATATGCCCGAATATGGTGTAATCGACGAAGAACAAGTGGCAGAGCATCGCGCCGGCGAGCACGAAGAGCAGCTGGCCGCCGACCTCGGACCACTTCCACTCGATGATGCGGCCGATGACAAGCATAAAGCCCAGGTACCAGAGCAGGGCGTCCAAGAAGAACGAGCCCACCCCGAAGAGATAGAGCAATGCGTCGCCGACGCGCGCTCCGACCGGACCGATCAGATTGGAGGGGGATTCGGCCGAAGTAAGGTCGGCCGGCTGGAAGCTTACGATGGACAGCAAGATCACGAGCGCCAAGGCGAGCAGCACCAGGCCGCCGATTTCGCGCCAGAGTGCCGGTGATTTGCTCGTCGATTTTTTCGTGCTCGTAGTGCTTTCTGCTGCCATACAACCCTCCGTGGTCGCCGGCCCCCGGTGTTCCTGCCAACACAGCTTGCCTGCGAATGCAGTCGGGGAGCCTCTCGTACAGTGCGCGTCCTTGCGCATCGAGCCGCAACATCAACTAAATAACAAAAATTAGTGACTGCGGGCGTGTGCAGCGTATCATGGACAGCCACATAGTCAATTTTGTTCGGGGGCCGGCGCGCTCAGAGCGGTTCCATTGCGTCGTGAAGAAGAAAATAATGCCGGCGAGGGTCAGGGCTGCCCCGAAGAAGAGCAGGGCGCGCGACGCCCACAGTGAGGCCCACCCGTCGGGCTCGAGCATCGAGCGCGCTTCACTGAAGGCGTCCTCGCCGAGCACTCCCCGGGCTGCGAGTTGCTCGAGGGTTTGCCGACTGGCGGCGCGGTCGAGCTTTTTTGCTGTGTCGGTCGAAGAGTCCATGGGCCTCACATGGTCTCATTGTCCCATTCCAAAAAAAAGCGCCCCGAGCCAATGAGCTGGCTCGGGGCGCTAAATGCGTACGGTCGACGCTGAGTGCGGGCAGGCCGGCTCAGACCTCGTGGACCACCGGGATGACCACCGGCTTGCGGTCGATGCGCTTGCGGAAGAAGCGCCGGATCGACGAGCGCACCGCTTCGTAGACTTCGCTGGTGTCTCGACGTGCCTTCTTGGAGAGCTGATTGATGGCGTCGTTGGCATATTTGGATGCCTCATCGAGCATCTTCTCGATGTCTGCGTCTTCGCCGATGAATCCACGCTGCATCAGGTTCGGCTTGCCGGTGACCTCTCCGGTGTTGCGGTCCATGACCACAAACGCCACGACCATGCCGGAGTTGGCCAGCTTGGCGCGGTCGCGCATGACCATCTCTTCGAGGTCGCCGGTATATTTGCCGTCGACGAGCATGCGGCCGGTGTCCACTCGGCCGACCACTCGTGCTCCGTTGTGGTCGAATTCGAGCACATCGCCGTTCTCGATGAGCTGGGTGTCCTCGATGCCCACTTCTTTGCCGAGCTCGGCGTGGCGCTGGCGCATGCGATACTCACCGTGGACCGGCACCAGGTGCTTGGGTTTGGTCAGGTTGAGCATCAGCTTGAGCTCTTCGCGCTTGGCGTGGCCCGAGGCGTGGATGGGGCCGTCTTTGGGCGTGATGACGGTGGCGCCGGTTTTGGACAGGTTATTGAGCATATTGTGGATGCCCCGCTCGTTGCCGGGGATCATCCGCGCGCTGGTGATGACGGTGTCATTCTCGTTGAGCGTGATCTGGTAGTGATCGCCCAGCGCCATGCGGCTGAGGCTTGCGCGCGGCTCGGCCTGGCTTCCCGTCGAGCAGACCAGAAGCTTCTCGGGCGGGTAGTCGTCGAGGTTGCGCTGATCGACGAGGATATCGTCGGCGGGCAGCTTCAAAAAGCCCTCTTCGCGGGCCAGGTTGAAGTTGCGCTTGATGCTGCGCCCGAGCAGGGCGACCTTGCGGCCGTGCTTGTGGGCGAGGTCGAGCTGGCCGCGGATGCGGTCGACGTTGCTGGAGAACTGAGCGATGATCACTCGGCCCTTGGCGTTTTCGATGATCTCCGAGAAGCCGTTGTAGACGACTCTCTCGCTGGTCGACAGCCCGGGGACACCCGAGTTGGTGCTGTCGCCGAATAGGGCGGTGACACCCTGGCGGCCGAGCTCGGCGAAGCGCTGCAGATCCATCGGCTCGCCGTACACCGGGGTCTGGTCGAGCTTCCAATCGCCGGTGAAGACGAACTCTCCCAGCGGCGTGCCCAGCGTGATGGCCATCGCGTTGGGAACCGAGTGGTTGATATGCAAAAACTCGACGCGAAACGGTCCCAGGTCGACGATCTCGCCGGGCTCGCACGGGAAGAGGTCGACCTCGTTGGCCAGATTATGGGACTGCAGCTTGGCGTACAGCATCGCCAGGGTCAGCCGGCCGCTGTACACCGGCACGTCGACCTCTTCCAAGAAGAAGGGCAGCGAGCCGATGTGGTCTTCGTGGCCGTGGGTCAGCAGCACCGCGTCGAGCTTGTCGAGGTTCTCCATCACGTAGGACCAGTCCGGAAGCACAATGTCGATTCCGTACTCGTCCTCGGGGAAGGTCAACCCGCAGTCGACCAGCAGCATCGAGCCGTTGCACTCGATGATGGCGCAGTTCATGCCGACTTCGTCGAGGCCGCCGAGCGGAATGAACCGCACGTAGTCGCCCTCGGGGGGAGCCGGTACATTATAGGTGTCATCGGTCTGTGAATTGTCTGCCATACTGTCAATACCGTTGTAGATAAGTCTGTTGTAGGTGGGTCACGATGACCCGATCTTCGGTTCGTTGATGAATCGCGATTACGAATATAAGTCGTCGATAAAGCTAGGCAATTTGGGCCGGATTGGTGGTGACGCCTCGTGACGAAACGTGCCCCGGACAATCTGGGATGAGGGTCTAACACCTGTTGGTATGGTGCAGATGGGCGGAAATGTCCAGTCGAGTTTGGCTCGAATGAGCCGATAGAACTGTCCCAGCGAGGTCGGATCGGCAGGTAAGGTCTGCCTCAAGCGCTCGGCTTTTCGTCGTCGCTGTCCAGGCAGGGAGCGGATGCAGGCTGCTCGAGCGGCTCGTCGGGGTTGAGCCATACGGGCTTGTCGGCTGCCTCGTCGGTGCAATTGGCCGGCTCGATGGAGGGCTCGGGCTCGCACCACAGGCAATCGTCGGGCTGGTCGAGCATGCGCACCGGGACTTCGGCGCTCTCCTCGGTCTGCACATCGCCGACCCAGGCACGCGGAGTCAGCACCAGAGCCATCCAGAAGAAGGTTCCGGTGATGAACGCGCGCAGCATCTTGTCTCGAAAAAGACTCATGAGACCAATTGACGTGGCGTGGTTGTTGACCACTTCCTAGTAGAAGCCTGTATATCTTACATCCTAAACATACGCGCGCTTCGGCAAAAAGATCTAAGTTTTCGCCGCCGGCGCCTTGGCGTATCTTCGGGCTACCTCCTATGATGCATCAAACCGCCCTAGAATTTCAAGCCACTCGAAGCGGTTTCTCGAACGTGTGGCCAAGTCGAGGTGAGATTTATGACATCAATGGACATGAAAGACGTATTTCAGACGTTATTTGCAGTAGCGTGGGCCGACGGAGAGCTCAAAGAGCAGGAGCGTCGTTTTCTGGGCGACCTCGTCGAGCGAAGCGAAGCCGGCCCCGAGGCGTCCAAGTGGTTTACAGAGCCGCCGGCCGAGCCCGACTGGAAGAGCTTGCGCGCCGACGCCTCGGTGGCGGCGACCGTGTTGCGCCAGGCTGTTTATATGGCCGCGACCGACAAGACGGTTCAATACGAGGAGACGCTCCTGCTCGAGAGGTTGCGCGAGCAGTTGGGCATCTCCCAGGAGGACTTCCAGCGTATCCAGCAGGAGGTCGAGCGCGAGCATTCCCAGACTTGATCGCGTAGCTGTATCGCTTGATTTGGGGAGTGTCGACGTTGTAGACGTACGACCTGCCCAAAGAAGTTAGGTCACCCCGAGACGGGAGTTGGCGATGTCTGCACTTTTTCTCACATATGTGTTCTGCATGATCGTCGGCGGCGCCTTTGTGGTCCTGTCTGTCTTTGGCGGGCTCTTCGAGGCCGACGCCGATCTGGACGCCGATCTGGACGCCGATTTTGATGCGGATCTAGACGCCGATCTAGACGCGGATATGGATGCGGACGTCGACGCCGATGCAGACGGCGCCGGCTACGACAAGGATATGGAGGTCGCCGTCTCGAGGCGTTTCAATCCCCTGAAGAGCTTCAAGTTCTATACGTTTGCGATGGCATTTTTTGGGCTGACCGGCGTGATCTTCGAGTTGCTCGATCTTTGGGGGAGTTCGTTGGGCGTCTTCGGATTGTCGGTCGCCATGGGGCTCATCGTCGGCGGCGGAGTGGCCTATGTGATGCATGTGGTCAACCAGGACTCGGGCGGTGGCGCCGTCGGCGAGAATGACTTTGTGGCGGCCAGCGGCCAGATCGTTTTGCCGGTTCGCGAGGGCAAACGGGGCAAGGTCAGAATGCACGTTCGTGGACGCACCATTGAAATGCCGGCCGAATCCGCCGATGATGAGGTCGTTCTCGATTTCAACGAAGAGTGTTTCGTATTGGGGGTCGAAGATGGTATCGCCAAGGTGGTCCATCCATCGGCGCTCCAGCGCAGCGACGACTGAAACCGTTCAGACGAGGAATTAAGAATGAGTCCATTTATTCTGGTGGTCGCGCTCGGTTTGGCCGTAGTGGTCGGGCTGATGCTGATCTTTGCCGCCGCGAAATCGTTTCTCATCGTCGGACGCCCCAATGAGGTCGTCATTTTCTCGGGCCACAAGTACCAAGCGGCCGACGGGACCACCCGGCGCTGGTTGCCCATGTTCGGTGGGCGCCGGTTCCGGATTCCGGTCATCGAGAAGGTCGATCGGCTCGATCTGACCCTGATGTCGGTCAATATCAACATCAGCGGCGCCTATTCCAAAGGCGGCATCCCGCTCAACGTCCACGCCATCGCCAACGTCAAGGTCTCCAGTGACGAGCGGCTGGTCGGAAACGCCATCGAACGTTTCCTCGGCCGCGGCAAACAAGAAGTGTTGCGCGTCGCTCAGGAGACCCTCGAGGGTCATGTGCGCGGTGTGTTGGCGACGATGACCCCTGAAGAGGTCAACGAGAACCGGCTCAAATTCGCCGAGGCGCTCCACGCCGAGGCCACCCCCGACTTTGAAAAGCTCGGGCTCCACCTGGATATCCTCAAGATTCAAAACGTCTCGGACGAGCGTGACTACCTCGACTCCATCGGCCGAAAGCGTATCGCCGAGATCATCAAGGTGGCCGAGGTCGCCGAGAGTGACTCGATGAAGGTCGCCGAGGAGTCGGAGGCTGGAGCGCAGGGTGAGGGCGAGGTCGCCCGACGCAAAGCGCAGGCGCAGATTCAAAAGGCTCAAAACGAATTGCGCGAGCTCAAGGCGGACCTCGAAAAAGAGGCCAAATCCGAAGAGGAGCGCGCCGAAGCACGCGCGTTGGCCGCTCGGGCCGAGGCTGAACAGGAATTGCAGCAGGTGCGTACCGAGCTCGAGAAGCTTCGGCTCCAGGCCGACGTGGTCATCCCCGCCGAGGCCGAGAAGGTCTCTCGCGAGCTCGTCGCGGCCGGTGAAGCCGCCGAGATCGCTGAGAAGGGCCGGGCGATGGCCGAGGTTCTGCGCATGATGACCGAGGTCTGGCAAGAGGCCGGCGACGACGCGATGGACGTGTTCATTATCCATCGTCTCGAGTCGATCATGGAGAAGGTCTCCGCAGCTGCCCGGCAGGTGGCCGTTCGCGAGGTCGCCCTCATCGACAGCGGCGACGGCAAGACGCTTCCCAACTACGTCAGCTCCTTCCCCTCGATCGTCGGCAATCTCTTCGATGAGATGCGCGAGACGGTCGGGTTGGATATCGGCGGCGCGCTCACCGGTGAGCGCGAGGGCGTGCGTGTGGACGGCGGCGGGTCGGGCAAACGCCCCGATCGCCTGTCCAGTGCGGTTCGAAAAGGCATCGACGAGCGCAAAAAGGCCCGTGAACTCGAGGGTGGCTCGTCGGCCGGCTCAACTGACGGCGACGTCGAGCGGCCGGCCGCCGGCGCTTCGAGCGACGCAGATCAGGTGTGATTTGACGGCGCCTACGGGCGCCAACCAACGACCGTTCGCGGTCGACTCATTTCTGGAGAAACGACATGTTCGGAGGCATCGCAGCACTGGTCATCTTGCTGGTTGTAGGCGGCGCCGCAGGCGCGGTCGCCATCGCCAACTTGCTCGAGATCTGCGAACCCAACGAGGTTCTGGTCTTTAGCGGTCAGAAAGCCGGTAAGGGCTACGAGATCGTCCACTCGGGCAAGAAGCTTCGCATCCCGCTTTTCCACCGGGTCGACCGGTTGGACGTGACCAATATCGTCATCGACCTGAACGTCACCAACGCCTACTCCAAAGGCGGCATCCCGTTGAGCATCAAGGGCGTGGCCAACGTCAAGATCGCCAGCCACCAGCCGCTGATCTCCAACGCCGTCGAGCGTTTTCTGGGGATGACCCGCGACCAGGTCGCCCGCGTCGCCAAGGAGACCCTCGAGGGCAACCTTCGCGGTGTCCTCGCCAGGCTGACGCCCGAGCAGGTCAACAACGACCGGCAGACCTTCGCCGAGCACCTCTCCGAGGAGGCCGAGACCGATCTGTCCAAGCTGGGCATCGTGCTCGACACCCTGAAGATCCAGAGCGTCACCGACGACAAAGGCTATCTGGACTCGATCGGCCGCAAGCAGTCGGCCGAGCTGATCATGAATAGCCGCATCGCCGAGGCCGAAAACCGCGCCGAGGCGACCATTCGCGACGCCGACAACCAGCTCAAAAAGGCCATCGCCAAGATCAACGCCCAGAAGGATATCGCCGAGGCCGACGCCGAGCGTCGGATCCTCGACGCGACCACCCGCGGCCAAGCCATGGTCGCCGAGGAGCGCTCGCGTATCGGGGCGGCCGTGGCCAAGGCGCAGGCCAACCTCGACGTGCAGCGCGCACGCCTCGAGCAGGTCAAGCGCCAGCTCGCCGCCGACGTCATCCAGCCCGCCCAGGCAAGCAAGGCCGAGCTCGAGGCCCAGGCCAAGGGTAATTCGGCCAAGATCATCGAGGACGGCAAGGCCAACGTCGACGCGTTGCAGGCGCTGCTCGACACCTGGAGGAGCGCCGGCGAGTCGGCGCGTCCGATCTTCATGCTCCAACAATTCGACTCCATCATGGATGCGATGATGTCGACCATTCAGGAGATCGAGATCGACAAGATCACCGTCATCGACAACAAGCTCGAGGAGGTCGACCGTCAGGGCTCGATGCCCATGAAGGCGGCCAGCGGCTCCGAGCAGGTCAAGCAGACCCTCGGCCTGGACCTGCCGCGCATGCTCCAGGGACTCGCCGCGCTGAACTCCGACGAGGGCTAAACACCTGCTGCACCACGCTCTATGACAAAAAGCCCCGGCCGATCCAATCGGCCGGGGCTTTTTGAGTTCTCCTCAATCTCGGGTCCGCCGAAAATCGACGTCGATATGCGGTTGGCGGCTTCGCAGCCGCTTCAGCGCACTCTCGGCGGTGCGTCGGACCAGTGGCTCGTCGGTGACGGCCAGTTGGGCGAGTTGCTTTTTGGCGTTGGGGCCGCGGGTCTCCAGGATGGCCGGGATCACGGCCTGGCTGACAAATTCGGGCTCGCCGCGCATCAATTGCTCGAAGTTGCGCGATAGATTCGGCGCGTCGCCGGGTGCCCCGCGGCGGATGACCTCGAGGGCGCGCCGCCGGATGCTCGGGTTGGCGTGCTCCAGAAGCGGCACGATCGCGCCCGCGTCGGCCGGGTGCCAGCGCTCGTCGAGCGAGTAGCCGCGCTCGGGGACCAGCCGGATCAGAAGCTCGAGGGCGGTGATCACCAGCGGCTGCAGCCCGGTCGAGCCTCGAAGCGAGTTGAGGGCGGCCTGCTCGGCGTGGCGTGCTTGCTCGGCGTAAGGCGGCTTCCCGGCGTGTGGCTCGAGCATCTTTCCGAGCGAGCGCAACAGATAGGCTTCCGTGCGCACCAAGTCTTCGTGTTCGTTGTGGCGGCGATGGCCACGGACCATACGCAGGCTGTCGAATAACTCCTCGGCCAGCGAGGCGTCGAGAGTCTCGGCGACCTCGGACAGCGCCTCGGAAGCGGTCGCCGCCACCGCGTAGTCGCCCGATCGCGTCGCCTCGATGGCCCGGCGTGACAGCCGCGGGTCACCCGAGCGGCCCGCCGCGCTCATCGCCGCGAGCGCGATGAATTTATCCGAGCTCTGCAGGCTGCGTTCGATGGCGCGGACCTCCGAGGCGCGTGCGTTGCCGTCGAGGTGCTCGGCGAGCAGCCTGAGGCTGGCGGCCCGGTCGGCCTCCGAGTTGGTCAGCTGAAAGTGGCGCACGGCCACGTCGCGAGCCGCCGGGTCATCGAGGGCCTGGAGTACCTGTAGGCCCACGAGCGTGCGGTTGCCGTCCTCGCGCACCAGGTCGCAGGCGAGATCGAACGCCTCATCGTGCTCGCGAAGTAGCTTTACGCAGTAGGTCAGCCGGGCGCCGGTGGCGCTTCGGATATGTTTGAGGAGTGCCTCTGGGTCCATCTGCGCCTCTCCGCTTTCCTCATCGCCCATCTCCAGGGCGTCGAGCGTTTTCTGAGCGCGCTCTCGCACAAATTCATTGGAGTCCTCGAGCGCTTCTCGCACGTACGGCAATGCCTCGGAGAGGCCCAGCTTTCCAAACGCCTCGATGACATAGGTGCGCACAAACGCGTCGGGGTCGTCCTTCATATCGACCAAAAAGTCGAAGAGTCGCGAGGCGTGCTTGGGCTGGGCGATGCGCATGATCGCCTGCATGGCCAGCCCTCTGGCGTTGCTCTCGGCGACGTTTTGGCGCTCGTCGAACACGTAGCGCATCAGCGGGAGCAGGGCGCGCTCATCGCCGAGTTCACCCAAGACCTGCACCAGGGCCGTGCGTACTCGCCGGTTGACCAGGCCCAGATTGGCGCAGAGTTGGTCGACGGCATCGGCGCCACACTCCACCAGCTTCTCGCGCACCTCTTGCTGGCGCACCGCGTCGGGATGGTCGAGTTGATCGAGCAGACGAATGATTTCGCCACGAGCCTTGGCCACGTCGCAAACCTCACAGGCAGGGGAGTTGATTAGCACGCCCGGCGCATCCGGATGGCTGTGCGCCGGAGGTTCTCCACGTCTTCAGTTATTAAACGGGCTGGACTCTCAAAATAATCACCTGCAGCAGGCTTTCACGTACACGGCTCCGCTTGCAACGCCTGCACAGCAAAGTTACTCTCCGCAGAACGAAAGCTTTTGTATTGGAGCCGCGTCTAGCTGAGGCGGCATGGGGACAGCCCATCTCGATGAGGGTCGGCCGCGCACTCTGGCGCCAGAGTGTCGCTGGACGGCTATGGTAGCGCCCCCGGTATCCAACCCAATGGGACCAGAGTATGTCTGACAGGTCGGCAGAGGGCGAGGGTGACCACTCGCTCGAAAACAACACGACCGACGAAATTGTGCCCGCCGGTGCCAAGGGCGTCGCGTCGGCTGAGAGTCGATCGGCGGACGGCTCTGATCCGATCACCGTGCCGGTCGAACCCGCTTCGCAGGAAGATTCGCAGGCAGACACACAGGACGGGCTAGCCGACACCGACGTGCTCGGCGGGACGCGGGACGATGACGACACCGACGTCCTCGAAGCCGTCGATGAGGCGTCCACCGACGAGCGCGAGATCGAATTGCGGGTCACCGCCGAACAAGCCCCGCAGGCCGAGCCTTCGGGGGCTGCGTTCGGTCAACTCGACTTGAAGGTCGCAGACGACACCACCGATCCCAGCCGACCCACTCCGGAGGTGGATAGCCAGCCGGCTGCGTCGAATTGGGCGGCGATCGGTGAGCTTCAAAGGGCGTTTGATGCGCCGTCGGTCGACGAGGTTGGCACCGACGATCGGACCCTAGAATTCGACGCGGTTTATACCCGCGCACTTCTGCGGCGAACAAGCGAGCAACTCGGTGGGGAGGAGCCCTCCGCCGAGCTGGTCGATCCCTTCGAGATGACCGGGTTTCGGATCTTGGAGGTCGGCGAGGAGCCCAGCGAGCCGCATCTGGCGCGATCGCCCTCGACGGGCCGCTTCGAGCAGGCGCCGAGCACGGGGCGAAGTGACCGGCCCGAGCAACCCCGCGACTGGAGCCGGCCGCTGGCCGTCGGCCTCGACACCGCCGATCCGCCCGTGCCTCTGGGCACTCCCTGGGCCCAATTGGTCGAGGAGCTGCGCCAGGAGACGCTCGCCGAATCCGACGTGCGGCTGCGCTCCAGCTATCTGGTGTTGCTGGCGAGTGTGCTTCGGCTGCACGGTGACGTCGGTGAGATCGCTGCTGCGCGCCTCGAGGAGGCCGGCGCCCGGGCCAAGCGCCCGGTTCGAACATTGCTGCTCAACCTTTTGGTCAAGCATTGGGATCAGCCTTCGGAGCGCTTCGTCGAATTGCTCGAGCGGCTGGAGGCGTGGGATGAGGACGAGCAGCCCAATACCGCAGCGGTGCGCCGGGCCTCCATCGTCGTCGAGCGTCTGCTCGCCGGCGGTCTGGACGCGCGGACCGAAGAGCAACTCGAGCGCAAGCTGACCTCTCCGGAGACCTTGCCCGGGCTGACGCTTCGTGCCGTTCGGGCCCACCGCGGCGAGCATCGAAGTCGCGCGGCGCATATCTGGAGGCAGGTCTCGCGCCACCTGCGCGACGATCCACGCGAAGTGCTCGTCGACGCGGCGGCCTATTTTCTGCGGGGCACGCCGGGGTTTTTCGACTACCTGGAAAAGCGACTCCAGACCACCCAGAGCTCGCGCATCTTATGGCTGATGATGCAGCGCGAGGCCGCCGCCGTCGGTGATCACCTGCGCGAAGCGGTCGCGCTTCGGTATCTGGTCGCCTCCGACGTCGCGCTCGGCCGTCGCCTGGGCGACGAGAGCGCTGCGCGACGAAAGCGACTCAAGCAGATCACGGCGGCCCGATTTTTCCGGCTCGCCACGCTCTTGAGGGGCCTGGGGCAAGCTCAGCGAAGCGATGACGCGCTCGGAAAGCTCGAGCCCCACGGAGTCATGCGCGACGCGGTATCCCTGAGTCCGCGCCACCCACTATACCTGCGCCGGCTCGCACGGTGGTCGCGGTCTCGAGGTGACCTGAATAACTGCGCGCGCTCACTGGGCTCGCTGGCCATGTCCTACGAGGACGTTCGCCTGGCCGCCTTGGCCTGCACTGAACTCGCTCGCACGATCTTCATCGGCGGCGGCCGCTCCGAGATGATCGACCAATATCTCGACGAGGCACTCGCCCACGACGGTGCCTGCAAGTCTGCGCGCTTTGCGCGCGCGGTTCGGCTCCTGGCAGACGGCGATGAGACCGGCTACGAGGCGTTCGTCGCCGGCAGCTCCGGGGACGTCAGCTTGGTGGACTTCCCCGACGCCGAGCGGGCTCTGGCTGTGGCCGAAGACTTCTCGGAGTGGGCCAGGGTGCTGGAGCACAAGCTGGAGCATGCGGTCGAACCTCACGACTGGGCGACGCTTACGTTTCGTCTGGCTCAGCTGCACGCATGGTATCTATCGCCGACGCCCGATGCGCGCCTTCGGGTGGAGTTTCTCGAGCAGGTGCTCATCGCCGACGACGAACATCTGGATGCGTGGGTCGAGATTCTCGATCTTCGCCTGGCCCGGCGCGAGTACGCCGAGGCGGCCAAGGCGCTCGAGCGATTGGCCGGCCTCAGCGACGTGCAGGCCGAGCGGGCCGGCTGGCTGACCGAGTTGGCGGGGCTGTGCGAGCATTTTCTGGGCACGCCCGGGCAGGCCTACGACCATTTCGAGCGTGCCACGGAGCTGGCCCCCGACAACGTCGTCGCCTTCTTCGGCGCGCTGCGCACCGACGTCGCGTCGAGCGCCGATGCCGTCGAAACCATCGTCGAGCGTCTGGATGCGGGCGTCGGCGTCAGAGAGAGCCAGGAGATGGCCCTCGAGCTGGTGCTTCGCGTCGACGAGGCTCCGGCCGCTTGGGAGGTGCTCGATGAACGCTTCCCCGACCAGCCATTCTGGATGTTCGTGCGCATCTGTACGGGCATCGAGCGCGGGCTCGACGACCCGGAGACCGTCGAGCGATTGTGGGATATGTGGACCCACCCGAGCGTCGAGCCACTGCTGGCGGTCTTCGAGCGCCTCTTCGAGGCCGACCGGCCGCCACCGCGCGCCAAGCTGGTTCGCCGGCTCAATCAGATCAAGGGCTCGCCGGTCGCCGAGGGCCGTCTGGTCCGCGCGATGCACGACGTCCGACACCTCGCTGACGCAGAGCTCGAGGGCGTGTTGGCTGCGATGCGCGCGCGGCGATGCACCGACGCGATCAGCCGGGCCACCGATTTAATGGTGATGGCCGTCTCGTTTTTGTGGCGAGGTGAATACGAGCAGGCGCTGCGGGTGTGCGAGCATCTGCTCGAGCGCCATCCAGATTATTTGCCGGCCCTCAAGCTCGCCAAGATTGGCAACGACAAGCTGCAGCGCTGGGCTGCGCTGGCCAGGGTCTGCGAGCGCGAGGCCGAGCGCACCGGCGTCGCCCAGATCGCCTTCGAGGACCGGCTGGTCGCCTCCGAGGTCCAGCGCAATCACCTGGGGGATTTCGACGCTGCCTGCCAGCAATATCACGCCGTGCTCCTGGTCAACCCGGGCCATCGTGAGGCCTTCGACAAGCTCAAGCCGCTGCTGTTGCAGCGCGGTGAGGTCGACCAGTTGATCGAACTCTACGAGCGCAGGCTCAGCCACGCGAATGCCACGGGCGAGCGCTCCGTGGCAGAACAATGCGAATTGCTCAACGAGATGGCCGATATCGCGCTGCACCGCGGCAAGGACATCGAGGCGGCCATCGACTATTTCCGCCGCTCGTTGGATCTGGAGCCCAATCAGCTGCGCAGCTTGCGCATTCTGGCCGAGCTCTATCAGGAGAGCGATCGCCTCGACGCCGCCCTGGATTGTTATCGACGCGCCGCCGAATTGACCGACAACGAGATGCTCGTCGAGCGGCTGTGGGTGCAGATGGCCGAGCTGCTCGAGCAAGCCGGTCGCGCCTCCGAGGCGCTCGAGGCTTATGAGGTGGCGCTTCGCTCCAACCCCTCACGCACCGACATCATACTCGACGTCGCGCGCCTCGAGGCCGAAGGCGGCGACCTGGAGACGGCGCTGATTCACCTGCAGCGGCTCGAGTCGACCGCGTCGAACCCCGAGGTGCTGCACGAGGGCCGGGCCAAAAAGGCGCGTTATATGGCCCGGCTCGGCCGACCCGCACAGCAGGTAGTCGCTGCCTATCGCGAGCTCTTATTGCACCACCCCGAGGACCTCGAGGCGGTCGACGAGTTGTGCGCCTTTCTCGACGAGCACGACCAGTCGCTCAACTCCGAGCGCTTCTTCGGCAAGCTCGCCTATCAGTCACTGCGTGAGATGCAGGGCCGGCCGTTCGAGCCCCATTTCGACATTGCACGCAAGCTCGGCCATGCCGACCGGGCGTTTCGCTTGGCCGCCGTGTCCCGCAGGCTGGGCTATGGCGACCCTCAAATGGACGAATTCTACGAGCGCGCCGCTTCTAGGCGGCGGTGGCCGACTGCGGCGGTGCCGGCGACGTATTTCGACAAGATGCTCCCGGGGCCGCTGTTGGAGATGTTTTTGAGCGTTTTGCGGGCGAGCGAGCCGGCGGTGCGTCGCGGCGCGGACCCCGCAGGTGCGAGTCGCCTCCTCGCGCAGGCACGCCCGCTGGATCCGGCCAGTACCCCGGCGATCGAACTCGGGGCGCGCTGGCCGACATTATTCGGCATCGCCTCGGCCGAGGTGCTCGAAGTCGAGCATGTCGACAAAGGAAGCCGCGTGCTGGCCGGCGCACCGAATCCCGGCGGAGCATCGCACGGCGCCCAGATACGCGTGCTGCTCGATGCTCGCTGGCGCAACGTACACGATCCCACCGGGCTTCTGGTCCATCTGGGCAGCCAACTCGCCGCACATGTGCTCGGAGTCGGCGGGTGGTTTTCGTTGGACAGGGTGAGCCGGTTTGTCATCTTCTCGCGGCTCATCGGCCAACTCGTATCGGGCTGGGGCGGGGCGGCCGCCTCGAGGCCCCTGGAGGGCTTTGCCTGGGAGAGCGTCGAGGAGTGGCTCGAGGTCGACGGCCGAGACGCGCTGCAGGCCCCCGCTTTGGAGCTCTCCGGCCGGCTCAGCTCCCAAGCCGTGGAGCCGCAGTTCCGCCTCGTCGACCTCGCCGTCGAGCGGCTGGGATGCGTGGTGCTAGACGATCCGTGCCGATTCTTGCTGCATACGCGCTACCTGGGCACCGAGCACGGCATGTTGCAGCAGCCCTGGCGCTTCTTATTCAGCGAGACCGCCGAAGATCTGCGACGCATCGTCGGCGTCGCGCTCACCGATTAAACGCTGTCTCCCCACCCCTCAACCCTCAACCCTCAACCCTCAACC